>CAWUOE010000001.1:0-33619 GCA_963923355.1 uncultured Gemmataceae bacterium
TCAAATCCGTGAATTATTGACCTATGATTCTTGCCCTGAAAGAGCCCGTTCAAACCTCCCGCAGCGGCACACCTTAATAATATATTTACACAAAGTATTAAATAATAATGACTTATGTCAAATAATTAGCGGAATAAATTCTCTCTGAGCGCCTAACTTCCCAATTTAGGTTGGGCATCCCTCCATTCGATGGGGCGGTGTATGCCTTTAAGCTTGGTTTCCCGTGTTTTTTATGGGTAGTTATCTGGATACTTCCCACAGATTTCGTTGGGCTTTTGGATCGGAATTTTCGCGCAGAAACGCTACAGTTGAACCAAGGCAGAAATCATTTGAGGCTTTGGAACCCGCGAGAAATCAGTCGGCGCGGGAAAAACCACATGCATGTCAGGGGCGAATGATGAGTTCCGCCGGCGGTATCAACGCAGAAAACTGTCCCCCAGACGAGGAACTGGCGGGGTTCAAAGCCAAATCCCTGGGGCCGGAGGCCAGGGATCGGGTGGGGAACCACCTGAAAAGCTGCAAAGCCTGCCAGAAAAAGCTGACCCAAAACATCCGGTCGGGCATACGTGAATCAAACCGTTCCAGTGACCCATCGTTGGGGAACGTGGGCGGATCTCCTCCGGGAGAAACTTTGCCCGTTGGAACCTTTGCCAATCCATCGTCCGCCGGCCCCTCGGGTGCCGGGAAGGATTCCAAAGCATGGACTCCTTCCACACCACCACCCAGCAACCTGGGTGGGGAAAAACCTCCCGAGCAATATCCCTACCTGGATCCGCCCGAAGAGCCCGGGGAAATGGCTCGCCTGGGGATGTACAACATCCTGCGCGAACTTGGCTCGGGCGGCATGGGGGTGGTGTTTGACGCCATCGACCGGCGATTGAATCGCAGGGTAGCCTTGAAGGTCCTGAAGCCGGAACTAGCGGACGACTCCTACGTGGAGCGCTTCAAGCAGGAGGCGCGGCTGGCCGCATCCCTCTCAGACGAGCATATTGTCACCATCTTTGAAGTGGGTGTGAGCGCGAATGTGGCTTTCATGGCCATGGAGTACCTGCACGGCGAGCCGCTGGACGCCCGACTGAGCCGGGATGGCTGGCTGCCGGTGGATGAGGCCTTGAGCCTTCTGAGGCAGGCCGCCATGGGTTTGGCAACCGCGCATAAAGCGGGTCTGGTGCACCGGGACATCAAACCGGCCAACCTGTGGCTGGAGCGTGACAAGGACAGCGGCCAATTCAAGCGGGTGAAGGTGCTGGATTTCGGCCTGGCCAAAGAAGTGGCCAAGGATTCCAGCCTGACCGCTGCTGGCATGGTGGTGGGCACCCCCAGCTATATGGCTCCCGAACAGGTGTATGGCCTGCCATGCGACCAGCGGACAGACCTGTTTGCCCTGGGATGTGTCCTTTACCGGATGGTTTCGGGGAAATTGCCCTTTTCGGGCGAAGACACCATGGCGGTGCTGCAGAACACCGTGGATGAGCCGATGCCTGACATGAGCGATGTCGGGCGAAAATTTCCCCAGAAGGTGATGGAGCTGCTCAAGCGCCTGCTGGCCAAGGACCCGGATGAGCGACCCGCCGACGCCGGAGTGCTGATCAAACAGATCGACGCGATCTCCTCAGGCGGTGAGCTGCCTTCCTACAGCCCGACACCCTCTGGCGGATTCGCCATCAAAACGGTGGCGAAGAAGGAGGTCCGCAAAGTCAACTGGCTCCTATGGAGCAGCGGGGCCATGGCATTTTTGGCCGTGGCAAGCAGCCTGGCCCTGTTTTTCCTCCGGCCGGTACCCAAAGGAGAAACCAAAGACCCTGGCACCTCCGCCGAGGGACCCGCAACAGAAAACGTTGCCGTGTTCACCGGCGAGCCGATCAAGGTGGGTGTTTTGTTCTCGCGCAGCGGCCCGTTCCAGGTGGACGAGGTTCCGCTTGCGGACGCTGTGCGCCACGCGATCGACGAGATCAACGCCGGCACGTTGGACAAGAATGACAAACCGGGAATCGACGGACGGAAGGTTGAGATTGTGCGCGCGGACGGCGCCTCGAACCCGACGGTGTATGCCGCCGAAGCGCAGCGGATGGTTGAAAAAGAAGGCTGCCGGGTCATCTTTGGGTGCTGGAGCAGTTCCTGCCGAAAGGCGGTGGTGGAAGTTTTGGAAAAGCAGGCCAAGGAAGGGCGCGACTGCCTGCTGTTTTACCCTATGCAATTCGAGGGACTGGAGGATTCGAGACAGGTGGTCTATCTGGGCCTGGTGCCCAACCAGCAGATCGAGAGGGCGCTTTCTTTCGCCCGCAAGGAATGGCTGACTGAAGGACCGAAAAGGGCAAGGCGCCTGTACCTGGTAGGCAGCGATTATGTCTATCCCAGGGCCAGCTTCGAGGTGGTGCGATTGTTTTTGGAAACCCGTTTCAAGGGTGATTTCGAGATCGTCGGCGAATCGATGGTACCACTGAAAAACCCTGCCCTGGCGGAAGAGGCGGCCACCAAGGCCTTTGCAGCCAAGCCTGACCTGATCTTGAACACGCTGAACGGGTTGCGCGTGAACGAGCGGTTTTTCCAGGCCTTGCGCAAGGCGGAAGGTGACAAGCCAGATAGCCCGATCTCCACTCCGGTATTGAGCCTATCGCTGACGGAGCGAGACCTTGAGAAGTCGGAAGACCCCGGGCTTTTCGCCGGGCACTATCTGGTCTGGAGTTATCTGTCGAGCATCGCCGGGCCGGAAAACCAGCGTTTCAAGGAGATCTGCAGGGAAAAACTGAGCGCGGCCACCGTGCCTTATGACCCATTGGAAGCCGCCTACTACGGGACGCGCCTGTGGGCCAAGGGCGAGGAGCACTGGAGGGACGAGGCCTCCAAAGCGGGAACCGAGAAGACAGGTGACCAGTCCACCGCCAGTTTGGATCGTTTACGCAAGGCCATGGACCTAATTTCCGAGGCAGCTCCGCAAGGCAGGTTGAGTCCACTCCCGACACCCTCGACCCCTGGCGCCCTTTACACCCCGCACAGGCCCCGCTTCGGCCGGATTCTGAAGGACCGGGAGATCGAGGTTCTGGGAGCCCAATTAACGGACACTCCGGCAGACCCGTTCCCCGGACCGCAAAACCGGGATGAGGCCACCGCCGCGCAGATCAAAGAAGCCAAAGAGGGCTGGGCCCGTTACCTGGATGGCCTGAAAAAAGCGTACGGTGGCCAATGGGAAAACACGGGCAGGGAACCTGCCCAGGTTCCGCCCGCCGACTGGTGGAAAAAGAAATGACCGACCAAGATCGAGGCCATCACTCCTTTTCAGGTCCGGGAACCGGCCCAAGCGCATGATCACCTACGATCGCCGCAACTGGTTCCGCCTGATCCTCCGTTTCCGGGGCACCGTCCTTCCACGTGTTCTTGGTCGGGTGGCCGCCGTGGCCATGCTGAGCCTGGTGCTGACGGTCCTGAAACTGGATGTATTCCCCGTGGTGGAAGAGCGGCTGAAGTGGGACATTCAAATCCCCTCGCTGGACCCCATCGGGCACACGGTGCTGGGTGTGGCACTGGGCATGTTGATCGTGTTCCGCACCAACAGCTCGAACAGCAGGTACTGGGAAGGCCGAAGCCATTGGGGGATGCTGGTGAACCAAAGCCGCAGTCTGGTGCGGATTGGTCAGGTTTGGGCGGGGCCGGCGGAAGACCTGGCCCGATTGGTGGCAGCCTATGTTCTGTCGATCAAGCAGGTCCTTCGCGACGACCTGAACCTGGAAGAACTGGCCCACTACCTGCCGGGAAGCCTGTACGAACGGGTGCGATCGGTAGGAAACCCGCCCACGCGCCTGGCCCGGGCGATGGAAGACTGGGTGCATGAGAAGCAGATCACGGGAAAGATCGACACGCGAACCGCGCAATTGATGACTAACTGCATCACCGTCATGGTGGACCAGCAGGGTGCCTGTGAGAAAATCCACAAGACACCGCTGCCGTTCATCTACGCGTCGCTGATCAAATTGAGCATCACCCTCTATGTCTTCTCCCTGCCGTTCGTGCTGATTGAAAAAGTGGGTTTCGCGGCCCCGGCCATCGCGGCGCTGGTTGCCCTTGGCATGCTGGGGATCGAGGAAGCCGGAGTGGAAATAGAGGACCCGTTTGGCCTTGAGCCCAACGACCTGCCCCTGGAGCAGATCTGCGCGACCATCGCCCGCGATACGGCACAATTGACCCGGGATTGATTCCCGAGCCTATCAGGCTTCCGCCTTGAACAAGCCACTGTCCCAGCGCTTGTTTTTCACCGGGGCCAGGACGGCCAGCACCTCGGCCAACAAATCCTTATTCACCGGCCGGTTGACGGCCTGGAGGTTCGATTCCACCTCGGCGGGGGTTTTCATGCCCACCAGCGTGGTGGCGATCCGGTCATCCATCAGCGGGTACTGCATGGCAAGCTGGGCCAGGTCGGCTTTGTGACGCGCGCACACCTCGGCGGCCTTGCGGCAGGCATCCTTCACGGCCTGGGGGGCGGGGTGCCAATCCTGTGGGCCGGCCATGGTGAGGAGACCCATGCTCATAGCGCTGGCGTTGATGATGCCGGTGCCTCGCCTTTGGGCCACGGGGATGAGTTCGCTCTGCATTCCGTCATCGAGCAAGGAGGCGTGGCAGTAGCTGATGATCACATCGAGCTGGCATGTCTCCATGGCGCGTGCCAACAGGCGGATGGGGTAGCCGGTCATGCCGATGAAGCGGCACTTGCCCTGACGCTTGAGGTCCTGCAGGGCCTGGTAGGTCTCGGTGAAAACCATGTCGAGGTTTGGCTCAAACTCGATGTCGTGGGCTTGGAGGATGTCGACATGGTCGGTCTTCAGGAGGCGGAGCGAGGTCTCGCAGCTTTCCTTGATGTGCTTGGCTGTGAAGTTGAACTGATCCTTGGCGATGCGGCCGCACTTGGTGGCGAGGATGACTTTCTCGCGCCATCCACCCTGCAGGCCGCGACCCAGGATTTCCTCCGACTTGCCTCCACCGTAGTAGGGACTGGTATCCACCAAGTTGACGCCACTATCGATCGCAAGATGCAGGGCGCGGATCGATTCGGCCTCCTCGAAACCGCCATAGAAGCCCCCCATGGGGCCGCCCCCGAAACCCAGGACGGAAACCTGCAAACCGGTGGTGCCTAGCGTGTGCCTGCGCATGGTGTTGGTGAGTCCTTCCCTGGATGGAAGCGGGGCTTCACCGCGCGGCGCGCCCCTGCCGCATCCTGAACCAAAGCCCCATGTTCCGCACGGCGGGCCCACTGCGCAAGTGGGGAAGGCGCATGTTCCACACCCGCGGCCTTTTGTAGCATGACCTGCAACCTAATCCCCGCGGCTAACCCGTGGGAATGGCCCGGGAACCGCCAACTTGGCCCTGTCGCTGGCATTGCTGACGCTCGGGATTTACCTGTTGCGGGTGGCGCGGTGGCATTTGCGGCCCCGCCCCACCCTGGTAGGCGGCGGGTGGGATTTCGGCTGGCTGGTACTGGGGGCTTCGGGCCTGTTGGTGCTGATGGTACCCCAGATGCTGTCGGCCCTGCACGAGCATTGGCGGGCGTGGGCGATTTCCCGTTCTAAACCGGGTCTGCTGGGCTCGCCTTTTTTCTGGCACGCCTTGTTCGTGGCTTACTTCACCCTGGTGATTGCCTGGGTGCTGACAGAACTGTGGTTCCGGCTCCGGTTGACCCACCTTTACAACCTGAGGGCCTCCCGTTTGCGGCGTTTGCTACTGAAGGCCTGTCTGGAATGCGGGCTGAAACCGGAACTGGACGGGGCCCGATTACGCTTGAATCCGGAATCGAGAACCCTGCATTACCGCGGGGAATCATTTACCGATCCGGTCTGGATTTCCATGAAAATCTCCCCGGGATGGGCCTATGCCCAATTGGGCTGGAGCCGTTGGAACCACCCGGCGCGCCAGGAAGTGGAACAGGCATTGGACCGTGTGGCCGGCCCCCATGCCCCGCGTAACAACACGCTGGGAACTTTGTTCCTGGGTGCTTCCACCTGCGTGCTGGTCTTCTCATCGGGCCTGAGCGTGATGACAAGCCTGGGCCGGATTTGGAACCGATAAAAAAACGCACGACCCCAGGCCGCGCGTTTTTGAAATATTTCAGGTTCGAAGTATTACTTCTTGGCTCCTGCGGCCGGCTTTGCGGCCTTGGCGTCCTTGGGATCCTCAGCGGCCTTGGCAGCCTTTTTGGGCTTTTTGCCAAGCTTCATCACGCGGACCTTGGGCAGGTTGAAAGGGCTGCGCCCATCGGTCCATTTGTCGTCGGCCTTGAGGGCCTCGATGCGCTCGGCGCGGGTGAGAACACTGCGACTGCCCGACATGTCGCTTTTACGACGAAGGCTCTTGTCGATGGACATGGACCACAATCCCTCAAAAAAAACCAAACCCGCCAAGTCACCATCGAAGGTGGGTTGCGGGCGATGAGTGTTGTCAGGTTTCGAAACAGCACTTTCGGGCGCTGGAATCGACTTGCCTTGAATCTGAAGATATATCCTAGAAAGGGAAATCAGGCAATCCGAAGCCACGGCTCGGCCAGCCATGACCTGTTTGCAAACCAGGGTTCCGGGCCATCTTCCGGAGCGGAGAGTAGAGCATGCGTGTTCGTCTTGATTATGGGAAGACTGGGCTGGATGTGGAATTGCCGGGCAATGGCCGGGTCGTCGGCCCCCTTTCCATCCGGGAAGCTCCCCCCTTGGCCAACCCCCAAGCGGCATTGGAAGCGGCATTAGCCAACCCGATTGGCACAAAGCCCTTGGCCGAGCTAGCAAAAGGCAAAAAAGATGCCTGCATTGTCATTTGTGATATCACTCGACCGGTACCCAATCAGCTGCTGTTGCCACCTATTTTGCGGACGCTGGAGCAGGCGGGCATCCCCCGGGACAAAATCACCATCCTGATCGCCACCGGTCTGCACCGCCCCAACGAGGGGGATGAGTTGGTGGAGTTGGTTGGCGCAGAGGTGGCCAAAAATTACCGCTGCGTGAACCATCACGGCAAGGTGCGCGAGGAGCATGATTTCATTGGCACGACGCCACGAGGCGTACCGGCATGGATTGACAGCCGTTATGTACGCGCGGACCTGAAGATCACGACGGGGCTGATCGAACCGCACCTGATGGCGGGCTATTCCGGTGGACGGAAGCTGATCTGCCCGGGCATTGCCGGACTGGACACTGTGAAGGTGTGGCATGGGCCTAAATTCCTGGAAGACCCGCGAGCGGATTGCGGCATCCTGGAAGGGAACCCGGTGCACGAGGAGAACACCCTTATCGCGAAGATGGCGGGGTGTGACTTCATCGTGAATGTGGCGATCGACGGCAAGCGACAGGTCACCTGGCTGGGCGCCGGGGACATGATGGACGCCTGGATGGAAGGCGTGAAATTCGTGGAGCAGGTGGTGCGCGTGGGCGTGCGCGAACCGCTGGACATTGTGGTGACCTCGTGCGCGGGCTACCCCTTGGACACTACTTGGTACCAAGCGGTGAAGGGGTTGACGGGGGCGCTGCCCATCGTGAAACGGGGCGGCACCATCATCCTGGCTGCCAGCCTGACGGAGGGTATTGGCAGCCCCGAGTTCCAGGAAGTGCTGCGGGATAACCCGTCGCTGGAGGAGTTCATCGACCGGATCCAGAACACGGACTACTTCGTGATGGATCAGTGGCAGGTGGAGGAATTGGCCAAGGTGCGGCGGCGCTGCAAGGTGAAGGTGGTGACGCAGGGACTGAGCGCCGAGGTGCTGAGGAATTGCCATGTGGAACCGGCCGAGAGCGTGGAGAAGGCCATCGCTGACTGCCTGGAGGAATACGGCCCCAATGCCCGGATCGGGGTGATCCCCAAGGGGCCATATGTGCTGCCTTTCGTGGAGACAGCAGCGCCGGTTTGACCGGTTTCGGCCAAACCAGGGAGCGCCCGGCATCGTCAGGTAGATGTCGGGCGACGTTCAATGGAGGGGTGAGCCATGCAACAGGTTGGTGACGAACTTGGACGGCGTTCCTGGTTGGCCGGTGTGGGAGCCAGCTTGGCAGCCCTGAGCACAGGTCGCTTTTCCAACCTGATGGCCCGCAACGACGGGGGCGCTCCGATGCAGGCAATCGTTACGGGGAGCAATCGCTTCGGGTTCGAGCTACTGCGTCAACTGGAGGGGAACAACAGCTTTGTGTCTCCCACCAGCATCTCGGCCGCTCTGGGGATGACCGCCCTGGGAGCCAAGGGCGACACCCTGGATCAGATGGCGCAGGTGCTGCATGTGCCCGCGGGAACGCCCGCCCTGGACACAGGCTGGAAAGACCTGATCACCGGCTTGGCGGCTGAGAAACCGGGTCGGCAGGTGAAGTTGGCCAACCGATTGTTCGGGCATCAGGGCTTCACTTTCCTGCCGGAATTCACCAACCGTCTGGCCTCCGCCTTCGCCGCACCGCTGGAGCGGGTGGACTACGGCAACCCCGAGGCGGCCAGGAACCGTATCAATGGCTGGGTGGAGGAAAACACCAACCAACTCATCAAGGACTTGATACCCTCCGGGGTGCTGACGCCGCTCACACGGCTGGTGCTGGCCAATGCGATCCACTTCAAAGGGGACTGGCTGTTGCCATTCACCAAGGGATCCACCCGGCCTGGCCAGTTCCATGTCAGCGCGGACAAGGTGCTGACCCTGCCCCTGATGAAACAGACCGGCAATTTCCGTTTGCGAGAGACCGAAAGTGCCGAGTCGCTGGAGCTGGCCTGCAAGGGGAATGACCGCAGCGTGGTGTTCGTGCTGCCCAAGTCCCGGCATCGGCTGGCGGACCTGGAAAAGGGCCTGACTGCAGGAGGCCTGGAAAAGCTGGTTTCCGGCGACGCACCCAACCAGCGCGTGGAGTTGGTGGTGCCGCGCTTCGAGGTGAACACCTCGCTATCGCTCAAGAAAACACTGAGTGCCATGGGCATGGCCAAGGCGTTCAGTGAGTCGGCTGATTTCACCGGGATGAGCACCGAGGTCAAGTCGCTGAAAATTGACGAGGTGGTGCACAAAGCGGTATTGAAAGTGGATGAGCAGGGTGCGGAGGCCGCCGCGGCAACCGGCGTGGTGATCGGTGTGCGGTCCGCGCTTCCCCCGCGTGAAGTGCGCAAGTTCACCGTGGATCAACCGTTTCTGGTGGCCATTGTGGACAAGCCGACCCAAGCAATCCTGTTCCTTGGCCGCGTCCGGGAGCCCAAGGAAAAAGCTTAGGCAACACAGAATCCAGCAACCTTTGGACGGCACGGGTTGGCCCGTGCCGTTTCTCATTTTTGCGTGGGTAGTGAGCCAAAGCATTACCCGGTGACAGCCAACCTGGTGTAGGCTATCCGGTTCAGCCCGAACCGGAGCCCTGCCCCATGTCCGCAGCCATTTTTTGCGCCCTGATCCTGACTATTCCAGCCCTGGAACCGTGGGCTGATAGCCGCTTGCCGAGTGTGCCCGGCTTGGCAGCCTGGTACAGCGCTGAAGCGCAAGGCAAGGCGCATGCTGCCATGGGGCTGGCGCAACCGAAGGCAGGAGCCAACCTTGGCAGTGTGTTTGACGGATCTGGCAGGGGGCGGCACCTGAACCAAGGCAAAGAAAAGCTGCAGCCGAAGTTGGTTCGTCAGGCGGATAGTTGGCTGATTCGACTGGATGGGGAGGATGATCACCTGATCCGGTCGGCCAAGGATGCAACTGGCACGCGGCAACTGACGCTGTTCGCAGTGGTGGTGCCGCACCAATGCCCTGGCAGTTTTCCCGGACCCTTTGCGCTGGGCGCCACGACCGGCCGCGATTACGAGACCGGGTTCAATATCGATCTGGGCAGCCAGTTCAGAGACAAATTCGAGGCGCTGAACCTGGAAGGAAAGGGAATGGTGGGTGAGCGCAACCTGCTGACCCGGACCTGGCCCCTGGGTGAGGCACGACGCCTGGCTGCGGTTGTTTCGGAGACAGACGCCTGTCTTTGGGTGGATGGCCTAAAACAGGGATCGCGTCCACGCACCGGCGGGGACATCGCGTGGCAGGAACTAGTGCTAGGCGCCCGGCGGTACACCAACGGCCCGGGACCACAGGAGGTGCGTGGAAGCTTTCCGGGAGACATCGCAGAGGTGCTGGTCTATGAGCGGGCGCTGAATGAAATGGAGCGTCAGCAGGTGGACCAATACCTGACTGCGAAACACAGCAAGCTGATGCAAGCCGACCGGTTGGCTTTGGGGCTTCCCGAGGTGACGGCTCCGATCAAGCTGCTGGACCCGGTGGTGCCCTGCCAGGTGCTGGTGCCAGGCTTTGAGGCCCGATGGTTGCCTGTTGATTTGCCCAACATCAACAACCTGATGTACCGGCCTGATGGGAAGCTGATCGCGCTCGGCTACAACGGCTTGGTTTGGCTGCTGGAGGACACCGACAACGACGGCCTGGAGGACAAGGCCACCGTGTGGTTTGAGAACCCGAAAGGCAGCGTTCGCTCACCCATCGGAATGGACTTGTTGCCCAAGGGGCACCCGCTGGGCGAGGGGCTGGTGGTGGCCTGCAAGGGGAAGGTGGTGCTGCTGCATGACCCGGACAACGATGGCAAAGCGACTGAAAAGGTACTGGCCCAGGGTTGGGTGGAACTGCCCCTGAATGTGGATGCCCTGGGCGTGGCGGTGGACCCCAAGGATGGTTCGATCTACTTCGGCCTGGGGTGCGCCGATTTCTCCAACGGGCATCAGGTAGGCAAGGATGGCAAGGCGGCTTATCGGTTGAATTCAGAACGGGGCACCATTCTGCGTCTGTCGCCGGATGCCAGCAAGCGCGAGGTGGTGTGCACAGGCATACGCTTCCCGGTGGCGCTGCGCATGGGGCCTGGCAACGAACTATTCTGCAGCGACCAGGAGGGGGCCACCTGGCTGCCGAACGGCAACCCGTTTGACGAGCTATTACACATCCGGAAGGGGCTGCACTTCGGCTTCCCGCCCAAGCATCCGAAGCATCTGCCGAATGTGGTGGATGAACCCAGCCTGTGGGACTACGGGCCGCAACACCAATCCACCTGCGGGTTCAATTTCAACCTGGGAGTGAACGGCGGCCCTGCTTTCGGCAACAAGCTGTGGCAGGGCGATGTGCTGATGACGGGGGAATCGCGGGGCAAGATCTACCGCACCACCTTGGCCAAGACGGAAGCAGGCTTTGTGGCAGGGAACCGCATCCTGGCCTGCCTGAATGTGCTGACTGTGGATTGCTGCGTGAGCCCGAAGGGTGACCTGCTGGTTGCCACCCATTCGGGTCCGCCGGACTGGGGCACCGGGCCGGCGGGCAAGGGCAAGCTGTTGCGCATTCGGCAAATCGACCGGGAAGCTCCCCAACCTGTGGCGGTCTGGGCCAGCAGTCCACGGGAAGTGGTGGTGGCCTTTGATAAACCCCTTTCCGCCGAGGCGGTGGAAGCGCTGCTGGCCAACACCCGGATCACGGCTGGCGACGCGGTACGCGCGGGGGACCGTTTTGAGGGCATGCGACCGGGGTATGAAGTGGTGGCACGACAACTGCGCGAACCGAGACGCTCGCTACGGGTGACGGCAGCGCGGGTGAGCCCGGACAGGCGGTCGCTCTTGCTGGAGACCGACACCCATGCCTGGGACACCTGGTACGCGCTGGAACTACCGGGCCTGGGCAGGGCCGGGTTGAAGAACCAGCCTGCGGGAGCATTGCCGCAGCACGGCATGGTGGACCTGGATTACACGCTGAATGGGGTAGAAACGATGGTGATGGGCCTGAACCAAAAGTTATGGCAGGGATGGTTGCCCCACCCCCATGCAGGGGTGAGCCATGCCCTTTTGGCTGGAAGCCAGCAACTGGAACATCTACGGGGAATTTCTTCTCTCAACCAAGTATGGATGTTTGACGGCAAGCTGAACCTGAAGGATATGCTGCGGCCGGCCGTGCAGCCGGGAGCATCCATCGACCATGTGCCGCCGCCAGAGACTGTGACACTGCGCATGTCATCCGACCGGGGGTTCCGTTGGAAAGTCGGCGGCCAGGAAGTTAACTCGAAAGACGGGAGCGCTGTCACCATCACTTTGGAGAATCCGGTAAAGCCATTAGGCTGGGGTGCGTTCTTCATGCCCGCCACCGGGGCCCCTAAGGTAGAAATGTCTTGGACCACCAAGGAAGACCCCCAACGCTGGCGGCCGATGCCCACCTCCCGTTTTCTAACACCTTGGGCACCTGACACCAAAGCCAGCCAAAATGCCACTGTGGTGGCGCAGAGTCTGCCGGGTGACTGGGCACGCGGGCGCAAGCTGTTCAACGATCCGACCATCGGTTGTGCCAAGTGTCACTCGGTGAACGGGGCGGGGGGCAACCTAGGCCCGGACCTTGGCAATCTGGCTTTCCGCGATCCGGAATCGGTACGGCGGGACATTGTGAACCCCAGCTACGCCATTCACCCGGACTATTTGGGCCATGTGGTGACCCTGAAAAGCGGGAAGGTGCTGACAGGCACTTTGCGCAGCAAGGGTAACACGCTCTTGGTAGGCGATTCGCAGGGTATCACCCATGAGGTGCCCCGCGGGGAGGTGGAGGCGCTGGAGCCGGTGGCGAAGTCGGTGATGCCGGACAAGCTGGACGAGAAACTGGGGAAGGAAGGGATGGAAGACCTGATCCACTTCCTATTGAGCGGCGCCCCGAGCATGCCACTGGAAGGTCGGGCAGTTCCCTACCCGGCGCGCAGCAGGGCGGAGGTGCTGAAGGTTATGGCCGGGGCCTCAAGTGGGGACAGCAAGAGGGGCCCTTTACCGATCTTGCTCACAGCGGGGCCCAAGGATCATGGCCCGCAGGAACACGATTACCCGGCGTGGCAAAAGGTGTGGACCCGATTGATGGCGATGGCTCCCGGGGTGGAGGTGGATACCGCCTGGGAGTGGCCGAAGAAGGAACAGCTTGAAAAGGCCAAGCTGCTGGTACTGTTCCAACGCGGTGATTGGAACAGCAAACGCGCCGAGGACTTAGACGCGTTTTTGCAACGGGGCGGCGGCGTGGTGCTGCTGCACTGGGCGGTGGATGGCAGGTCCCAGACAGAAGCATTTGCCGAACGTATTGGACTGGCGGCACATGGCGGGGGCATCGGTTTTCGACACGGACCGTTGACATTGAACCTGCAAAAGGACGCTCTGGATCATCCGATTCTGCGGAATATGGGTGACCTGAAAATTCATGATGAAAGCTACTGGAAGTTGACCGGCCGGGAGGACCGGGTGCATGTGCTGGCCCGGTCCAAAGAAGACGGAAGGGACTGGCCCCAGGTTTGGACCAAACAAACCGGAAAAGGGCGCGTGGTCGGGTTGATCCCCGGCCATTACAGTTGGACATTTGACGATCCACTGTTCCGGGTGCTGCTGCTGAGAAGCATGGCGTGGGCGGCCGATGAGCCGGTGGACCGGTTCAATGAGCTGGTTTGGCCGGGGGCGCGAGTGGGGGAGTGAGGCGCCTTGGGTTTACCTTTTGGCAAGGACACGGCATGCGGGTGAAAGAAAAGGCCACCTGTTGATACTTTATTGGCTTATCTTGTTTGCCACCCCCACTTTTCAGAGGGCATCAGCCAAAATTATGGCACTTTTGATTCCAGGAATTTTAATACGTCTCCAAAATCATCAAAAATCTCTTCATGACCATCGAGATCAAGACCATCGCAAGAAGGATGCCTTGAAACGCCTATTCCATCGAAGGGGGTGACTTGGATCGTAAAACCCACGTTTACCCCGGTTACTACATCTATCCAAGTAGCAACACCGGACCTACTTTTATTCAATGTCCAATCCGTATGCCTGAGTTTTACGGCATTTTCAAATTCCAATAATTCCACCGCTAGGCACCCCCTATTTTCTCTAAAAGGTTTCCCAATAGAACCATCAGCACTCCTTGCTTAGATTCGTATAGACTTTTAATCCTTATTTGCTCCTATCATGCCTCACTGACTACTTCACTTGGCCAACGATTGCTCAAAAAAAGCGAAGACCTCTGGCAGGCAGGCTTGGACCACGGTGAGGTGTTCCAGACCTGGGTAAACTTTGAGGGTGACGGACGGGTTACCTGCCTTGCCGAGGGCGTCCGCCAGGCTTTTGGCGCTCTTCAGGGCGAAGTCCTTGTCACCCACGCCGACGAAGTAAGGCAGTTTTTGCCAGGCCTCTCCCTTGCCAGCACGGCCACCACCACCCAAGGCAGCCACAGCGCGGAGTTGTTCCGGTTTGCGGGCAGCCCAAGCTGTCGCGTTGGCAGCACCCATGGAATGGCCCACGGTGACTACCCGGCTTTTGTCGATGGGGTGCCAGGCTGACAGTTTGTCGACCAGGTCATCGGTGGGCCCGTTGAGGGGGCTAATCAGTAACCAACCTTTGCGGGCGGCCAGTTTGGGCGCCAGTGCGCCGTGGCCCTCGCAGAAGAGATTCTCGCTACCTCCCGCACCATGCAGGGCCACCACACAGGTGAGCGGTGTTTTGCCATCGCGCCGGGTTCCCTCGACACGCACCACCTTGTCGGATGAGCCCATGGGAACAGCCAGCCACAAGGGACCGGGGCTGGTGGGATGAGGCCATATCTTGCCGGCTTTCAATTCGCCAAATGCTTCGGGTAATTCCTCCAGCCATTGACCCAATGGGTATTCGGTTTCCAGATCTTTGCCTTGGGCAGCTTGTTTGAGCCGTCCGTGCAGCAACAGCCAAGTGGAACGACCGATCGAAGGCGGCAGCTTTTCCAGCTCAGGCGCCAGGGAATCGAGCTTGGCCAACTTGACGGCCAAATCCTCCACCACCCACAAGGCCACCGCGCCGGAAGCCAAGCTCCTGGCGCCATCCCGCACCTCCACATTCAAATTGATCGGGCCGGGTTTGGTGCCTTCGGGCAATGAGACGGTGAATTCCCGGTTGCTTTCAGCCAAACCCTCCACCTTGAAGGGTGCACCGAGGGGCTTGCCGTTGGCAAGGAGCTGAATGGTCGCCTCCGACGGGATGGTTCCCTGAGCCTTGTAGACCCAACCCAATTTCCCTTTCACCTGAAGGTTTTTTGTTTCCACCAGGTTTTGCGACACACGGACCGCCAGCCCCTGAGCCCACCGATCGGATTGCGGCACCTCAGTCAGTTGGTAACGAGCCAAATCAAGCAACTGCGCGGCGCGAGACAGGTTGCCCGAGAGGAAGGTGAACGTGATGGGTTCGAGAATGGCAGCCGCAGCCCGCCGCCGCGCCTCGTCCGGCTGAGAATCCCAGGCAGCCTCGAAGGCACGGAGTTTCCAACCCACCAGGTAACGATCGACCAGAACCGCCCGGGCGGGCATGGCCATGATCAAAAGGGCACACAGGGGCAAAAGGATTTTGTTCCACATTGTCATGCGCATCGTCCGCACCTCGTCAAGGCTGCCGCGGGCCGGCCCCCTTTGCCAACCACGGACTCAGCGTGGAGAGGGTGGCGGTGGGGAACCCATTCACCTCGATGGTGCCATTTTTCATCCGAATTTCCAAGGTGTTTGAACCCAGCCACCTTGGATCATCGGCACGAACGCGTCCTGACAGTGTGATCAACCGCTGGTTGGCCGAACCGATGAAGCGGCGGACAGGTTCGGGCTGGGTGTGATCATAGGGGCCATCCACCAGCCAGTCGGTATTGGCCAGCAGGGCGTTCACCGCCGGGTGTTGGCGGGCCTGCAATTCCTCATGGCTGTGGCCTGAAAAGACCAGGGTATTGAGTCCGAGGCTGTGGGCGTGGCGCAGCAGAAACGCCGCCGCCTCGGGCTGGGCGGTGGGTTCGCCACCCAAGAGGGTGATACCCTCGATAGCGTGGTCGACCAAAGCCCGGGTGATTTCAGCGGCCAGGTCGTCCAGCGGAACCAGTAGCCCACCGTCGAAGCTGAGGAAGTGGGGATTGCAGCAACCGGCACAGCGGAGTGGGCAGCCTTGGAACCACAGTGCATAGCGTTTTCCAGGACCCTCAGCCTCGGTACAGGCGACCCGGTGCGCGACCCGTGCTTGGGTGGCGGGTGATTCCTTTGGGAGAATTTCCGGCAAGCTGAGTCGGTTTTGAGTCAACTGAAAGGCTTCCACTGGGAGCAAGCTTCAGGAACCTACTCAGGCCTGAAGCACGCCACACTATATACCGCCAGACAGGGATTGGGGCGGGGAGGTTTGAGAAACGAGTGAAACGGTTTCAGGGCTGCTGGGATAATTCCTGAGCCTGCAGGGCCAGGGGGCGAGGTGCGTCCGGCGCGGGAGCCCTCAGGGCTTGGCCGCTGCGGGCCACCCGAATCACCAGCAGACGACGGACGGGCCTTTCCGTATCGACCTGCATCAACCAGGAGGAACCCAAACTATCGGCGGGCTGGTTGGTGGTTCCGATAATGAGGTACTCGGACGGGGCCAGATCGACCTCCACAGCCAATCCCTCGTATTTCTCCTGGTCCTGACGCTGGGTGAGTTGCCAGGACATCACGCCTTCAGCATCGGTGACGGATTGGGGTTCGAACAGCATCTCACCATGGCGGAGGACCGGCACCACTTTGACCGAAAGCTTTTTCTCCTCGCCCGGCTTGCTGGTGACCTCCCAGACACACTGAGCCTTGGCAAACTCGACCGATTCGGAGTTTTCGCCGTCACGGAGTGTGAACTGTAGCGCCTCATGTTTCAGAGCGGGGAACGGGGAATAGGGCTGGCCCAACCGGGTTTGCACCTGACGGGGCGCGACGGAAGTTTTTTCGGAAGTCAGCAGGGCCAGGAAATCCGGGGGCGGATGGCCACCCAACAGTCCGGCGCGCAATCCGTTGGCGGCCAGGTTGGCCTTGGCCTCGAGGGGCAGGGCCTGCTCATCCACCATGGACCACAAATCACGGGAAACGTAGGTGTCGGTGATGGGGACCTCGATGACCGACACTGCCATGGTGATGGCATCGGCACCCACCACACCTGAGAGAGGGAGTGGCGGGCGGCGGACCCCCCAGGACGCGACTTTGCTTTCCTCCTCGCGCGAGTGCATGCAACCCGGACACAACCCAAGGGTTGCGACCAGCAGTGCCAGCCCTGCGAACAGCCCGCGCGCCGACATGATTTTGAATGAACCCCCTGCGGGCAAACCCCCCGGTACGCCCGTGGAGCCGTCCATGCCGTGGTGGCGCCCGCCAAGTCAAGAGGGATTCGGGTCAAGGACTCCCGAACCCAAAACCTTTCCCGCAAAGGCTCTTGCGACGCGGGGAAGGGGGTGGAACGATAGGTCCAGCCAGGCCGGGATTCTCCCAGGAGGCTGTGAAATCAAACTTTCCGGAGAGAATGCCAATGGGCCCCCTGATGTCCCAGTTCAAGCTGGAAGGCAAAACCGCCCTGGTAACCGGTGGCAGCAAGGGATTGGGGCTGGCCATGGCCCGCATTTTGGGGGAAGCAGGAGCTTCGGTTTTGATTTGCAGCCGCCATCAGGCCGAACTGGAGAAGGCTCTGGATTTGATTCCATTGAACGGCAAAGCCAGAAAAGGTTTTCTGGTGGGAGACCTGAGCAAGCGAGCCGAGGCCGAAAGGCTGGCTGAGGCAGCCCAACATGAATTCGGGCCGGTGGACATTCTGGTCAACAATGCGGGGACCAACAAACCCCAGTCCATCGACACGATCGATGACACGGTGTGGGACTCGGTGATGGAACTGAACCTGAACAGCGTGATGGCACTCAGCCGGGCGCTATGCAAGGGGATGAAGGCGCGCGGTTGGGGCCGGATCATCCATATCAGTTCCATCATGGGTTTATTGAGCAAGGAAAAGCGGAATGTGTATTCAGCCACCAAATCTGCCCTTTTGGGCCTGTGCCGGGCCATGGCTCTGGATTTGGGGCCCAGCGGGGTGACAGTAAATTGTCTTTCGCCGGGCCCGTTCCTGACCGATCTGCCGATGAGCGTGCTGAGTGACGCGGAGAAACAGGAGTTTTCCGATCACACCGCACTGGGGCGTTGGGGGCAAACGGAGGAATTGGCCGGGCCACTGCTGCTGCTAGCCAGTGACGCTGGACGCTACATCACCGGGGCCAATCTGGTGGTGGATGGGGGATACACCATCCGGTGACCGGGAAGGGGCCCAAGTTTGAAACATGTGCCAAAACAAAGGCCCAATGGCCCGTGGGAAGAAATCCTGTTTTGGTTGCCCGGGTATTTCCTGTGGGCTAAACTAAAGTGTGCTCCGTCCCAACGCCGAATGGACAGGAAGCCTTAAACCCCGCCCAGTGGATTTTCCGTGATGAAAATCGGATCCATCCACGAGGAGTGCCTGAAGGAAGAGGCCTCCTTCAAGTGGATTGAGAGTGAAAAAGCCGGGATGGATCTGGGCGACTCGGCCACCCGCCGATGGGTCCAGATTCACTGGTGGGGCTATCTGAGGGCCCGCTGGCTGGAGCATCTGCAGGGAAAATGCTTTTGGATTGAACTGGACCGTGGTGATTTTGGCCTTCTGCCCCGCCTCTTCAAAGAACACGGTCAACTGCTGAATGACATCATCGATCGATTGAAAAATGGGCAAGAAAATTTAGACATCATATTGTGGGCCCAAGATAGCAAATTAGATCTTTCTCCTGTACGTGACATTCTTGAAAAGCTTGATATCAACTCCCGCCGGCTAGCACACCGTTTTGACGCCAACTGATTTTTAACCCAACCCTTTTTGTCCTGTGCCTCCTGCCAGATTTTTTGTTCAGGCAGTCGATTTATGCAGCTGTCAAGGACGGGGCCTTTGGATCCGTTTACGCACCTTTGGGATAGATTCAGGCAGCTTGGGGCATGTGTCTGGCAGGTTTTTCCATTTCAAGCGTGGGAGTAGCGACCACGGGCACCCGCACGCCTCCCAGCAAGGCAGGCAGTATTGCCAGGGCGCACAGCATGCATGCCGCCACCCCGGTGGCCAGCAACAGGCCCAGACTGCTGAGGCCCTGATGGCCACTGAAGGCCAGCGTGCCAAAGCCAAGGACAGTTGTGAGTCCGGCTAGAAGGATGCCCTGCAAAGTGCCCGGGTGCAGGCGGTAATGGCGGGATGTGTCCTCGCGGTGCAACCAATCGTGGATCACATGGACACCGTTGTCCACACCGACGCCGAGGATGAGCGGCAAGGCGATCAGGTTGGCAGGATTGAGGGCCAGACCCAGCCAACCCATCAAGCCGAGGGCAGCCACCAAACCACCGGTGAGCGGGGCCAGCGCCAGCAACACCAACCTCGGTTTGCGCAGGTCTACCATCAGCACGATGACGATGGCCAGAAAAGCCCAAGCCCCAGCACGCAGAAAACCCAACCGCATCCCCTCCAAGCCTTCCAACGTGGTGAACGTCTTGCCGGTTGCATCGGGAACGACCGAGGCAACAGCGTTGTTGAACCGAGACAGGGCGGCCGGGTCCCACAGTTCCTCCCGGGCAAACACGCGCAGCAGGAAACGCCCTTTGGCATCCATGTGGCGATCGCGGAAGTCAGCCGGCAGGTCTGCAACGGTGATGAATCCAGGCTGGGATACCGAACGAAGTTTGTGCAGATTGGTCAGCAACTCGCCGGCCATGCGGTCATCCAGTCGGGCGAGGCCCATGGCAGCCTTGGCCGGGTCTTCCGTCGCCAGGGCTGCCTTGAATTGGGAGCATGATTGCAGGAGTTGCTCCTTCAGCGGGATGTCGGCCAGCTCGGGCAAAGCCAACTGGGAGGCAAGCTGGTCCACCTCGGTCCCGATGGCCTGGGGTGTGGACCGCGGATGCATCAAGGACGCGCTTGCCTCGGGCAGGCGGACCAAGCGCTCCCGTATTTCGGCCAGCAGGGGCTGCTTGGACTGCTGCTCCGCGAGGTCTGGCAACAGGGAGGCTGTTTCCGTGACCCGGCCCACCTCGGGCAAGGCTTCCAAACGCTTTTTGAATTCGAGCGCCTGTTCGCTGGTATCCGCCCAGACCAGGGCATGCCAGGAAGCCCCTTTGGTGGAAGCTAAAAGTCGTTTTTCCCACTGAACGGACGGCAGGTCATCACCCTGCAGGCGGAGGAGGTTCGCATCGTAACGGGTCCAGCAGCAGCCTGCGGCCAAGGCCGCCCAGACCACCAAGCCGATTCCCAAGGCCAGACCGGGACGAGCAGCCCAGGACCGGGCCCAACCGGCGCGCACTTCCGTGACACCCAGACGTACAGCGCCCCTCGCCGCCGGCGACTCGCGCACCAGAACACTGAGCAGGGGCGGGGCCAGAGTGAGGGCACTGGTGGCACAGAGCAGGAGCCCGCCACCCGCGATGAGACCAAGTTCAGCCACCGCCTGGAAATCTGCGAGCATGGTGGCGAAGAAAGCCAGCATCCCGGTGACCGAGGCGGTGATGATGGAAGGCCCGGTGGCAGCGGCCGCGCGGAGCAGCGCAGCACGGGCAGCGGCGCGGGAAGGGTCGCGCCGCGTGTCACGTTCGCGTTGAAAACGGCTGACAAGGAGCACCGCGTAATCACCCATGCCGATAAGCATCACCGCGAAGGTGGCAGACAGCAGATTGAGATGCCCCACCACCAAGGTGGCAAAACCCAAGGCCCAAACGGTGCCAGCCAGTAGTGGCAAACCGCTTGCCAACGGGGCACGCCACTGGCGAAAGACCCAGGCATAAAGGGTGAGCACTCCCAGAAAAGCCAGCCAACTGGCGCGAGTGCTGTCGCGTGTGGACGCTTCCATCTCATCGCATTCGAGCACCGGCAAACCGGTCAGGCCGACCTCGAGCGTGGGATATCTGGCCGAAACCTGCTTGAGGATCTCGCGGGCACGGCGAACGCCGGCCACCTGGGGGCACATGGGATCCGATGCATCCGGTACCGGGCTGGCCAAGAGGAAGGTCAGGCTGCCGTCATCACTGCGGAGGCGCTGGGGCTCCAGCAGCATGGCTTCCCGGGTATCGGCACCACCGGCCGGCTGCCAAAGCGTGCTACCCGTTTGCTGGCCACGCAGTTCCCTGGTGGCGGCCTGCATGAGGTGGTTCAGCTGGGCAAGTACTTTGCCATCGATCTCGGCTCCCGGTTTACCTCGGGCCTTGCGGCGCCTGTCCTCTTCGCGTTCGGTGGCGAGGGCCTTGAGGCGGTGACGGGTTTCAAACACCAGGTTCCTGAAGGTGAACAGGTTCCAACCCAAGGGCAAATCCAGCAGTGGCCGCATGGTGCGGAGTTCCCGCACAATGGCCTCTATCTGGCTTTTTTCATTGAGCAACATGGACCGGTTGGCAATAGGGCGCAGGTCGACCTCGCGCCAGACCCGGTTGAAAAAGCCAGGCTCCGCACGGAAGGCGGCCTGCACCTCAGCCAAAAACCGATCCTGCTCCGGCTGGGTGGAGCCTGAAGCCACCACCACCATGTCATCTTCCGAGCCGACCCGATCGAGATGTTCCTTCCAGCGCTGCTGCACCGGTTTGGTGCTGCTGATCATGTCGTTTCGGCTGGTCATGAATCGCAAACGATAGGCGGAGTAACCTCCGGCAAGGGCGGTCAGCACCATACCCGCCACCAGAAACCACCAGGGATGATCCCAAGTCCAACCGGCAAAACGGGAAACCGCCGCTGCGAGGCGTCCGTCCGCGCATTCATTGGTTTGCGGAGTTGAGGACATACAAACGGTCACTCCCCAGCCGGTCGGGAACGGCGCGCCAATCGGAATAGGGGCGGGACTATAGAAATTGGTTAAATGGGAAGCAAGCGGAAGGACATATATCCCAAACTATTTAAAATACTTATTTTAACATTTTGAAGTACTGATTATCCGATCTCTCTTCCACCCCCGGAAGGTAAACATTCACCCTTTATCCTTGGTGGGCCTGCCCGATTCGTGTTAGTTGTGAGTTAGACCTGATTCATTCATTAGTGCCAGAGGGACGGTTCATGAATTACTTGCACACCTTGGGAGCGCTGGGCCTGACTGTTTCGCTGTTCGGGATCACATCAGCCCAGCAAAAGGCGGTACCGGCCAAAAAGATCACCCTGCCGGGGGCTGCGCAGTTAGGTTCGGGGGTCGCACCTGCGGCCAACAGCCCAGCGGGCAAGGAATTGACAGCCCTGAGATCTCAATTCACCCTTCAGCAAAGCCAGGTGCTGGCCAAATTACGCGGCACCGACAATGAGCAGGAGCGCGTGGAACTGGTGAAGCAGCTCCCCAAGGCTGAACCGGTAGCCCAAAAGGCCCTGGAAATCGCCAAGAAGGATCTGGAAGACGAGGCCGCCTTCGACGCCCTGCAATATGCCAGCACGCTGGGGTCGCTCCCGAGCAGCAAGGCGGGAGTGGAAGCGCGGGAAATCCTTTTCACCAAGTTCCTCAGCCACCCGAAAATGAAGACCATGGTCTCGAGCATGACCATGACACCGGACGGCCGGCAGCAGGCCAAAAGCATGCTTGCCAACGACAAGCTGCCACGCGATTTGAAAGGCCAGATCCTTTTCGCGCTGGCGCAGGAATCCCAGACATCGGCCCGGCGCGGCACCTCCGGCGAGGAACAGGAAAAGGTTCTGGAAGAAGCGGCCAAGCAGTATGAACTGATCGTGAAGGAATACGGCGACCTGCCCGGCCCCCGGGGCGGCACTCTGGGCGACCTGGCCAAACCAGCCCTGTTTGAGATCCGCAACCTGACACCCGGCAAGATGGCTCCGGAGGTAACCTGCTGGAAGCTGGATGACGGCAAGGAAGTGGAAGACAAGCTTTCCAACTACAAGGGCAAGGTGGTGGTCCTGGACATTTGGGCGACCTGGTGCGGGCCCTGCAAGGCGATGATTCCCCACGAACGGGAAATGGTGGAGCGACTGAAGGACAAACCGTTCACCCTGATCTCCGTCAGTGGTGACGACAAGCTGGAAACCCTGCGCACCTTCCTGGAAAAGGAGAAGATGCCCTGGACCCACTGGTTTGCCGAGAGGAAAGGCATCCTGAAGGATTGGAATATCCGCTATTTCCCGACCATCTATATCCTCGACCACACCGGCAAGATCCGCTTCAAGGACCTCCGGGGCGAGAAGATGGAAGAGGCGGTCAACCAGTTGCTGGCCGAGATGAAAGCCGCCAAGTAAGTACCTGGCATCACTCCAACAAAAGCCGCCCGGTTGCCTGGGCGGCTTTTTTATTGTGCCAGAAAAGCGAATTCCCTGGGGCAGGCCTACCTATTAGCTGGAATAGGACCCGGCCAGCATGCGCACAAAGCAAGCCATCAGGTGCGCGTTGTCGTGCCAGGTCCGGGCGCTGACCAAATTGCCATCCAGCACCACCGGGGCATCTACATAGGTGCCACCGAAGGCTGTGATGTCCAGCGCGCATTTGGCCACCGTGGTAGCCGTGCGCCCCTTCAGGCAACCGGCCGCCGCGGCAATCTCCACGCCATGGCAAACCATGGCGACCGGCTTGCCGGACTGGAAGAAGTGTCTGGTGGCTTCCAGGAGATGGGTGTTGTAGCGGAGGTATTCCGGGGCACGACCACCGGAAAGGAAGAGGCCGACATACTCAGACGGAACCAAGTCTGCGAAGGCGACCGTTGCGCGGACATGATAGGCCGGCTGCTCGCGGGTGATATCCCAAGGTACGCCGGGTTCCGGCGGGATCTCGTGCATGACACCGTGGTAGATTCTGGCCTGGGGGCCAGCGATCACCACCTCAAAGCCCTCTTCGCGCAGGCGAAAGATCGGATAGAGAGTGTCGAGCACCTCGGTGCCATCACCCAAGGGCAGCAGGATTTTCCCCCTGCCTGTCGGCAACGCTGGAAACGCCGGCTGGCCCATGTCACTCCTCACCCTCGGCCTCGGGAAAATCGTCGTCGTCCTGCGACAGGTCCTCGCCTTCCTCCTCCTCGTCGGCCTCGTCGTCATCCTCATTGCGGCCGAGGGGACCACCCCAGAACCACAGCAGGTTTCGTCCGTATTTCCTTTTGCGCCATTGGTCCTGATTGGGGAGTTGCTCAAGCATTGGACATTTTTCCGCCTGCAGGATGAGAGTGCTTCCCTCGGGCAGGGCTTTTTGCAGGGCATCGATCATCGCCAGCATGGTCTCGGCACGCCCGGTGAGATCGGGGAATGGCGGGCTGAGGAAAACGATCCATTCGCCCGGCATGGGTTTCCAACTCTCGGCCCAGCGGTAGGCATCGAGACGACTGACCACCCCCCGATCCGCGATGCGGAAGAGCTTGAGGTGTTTCTCCAGGGCCAATGCCAGCTTGGGATCCTTCTCGATGAACCAGCAGCGTTCGGCGCCCCGGCTGAGGGCCTCCATGCCGATGACCCCGGTCCCGGAGAACACATCGACGAAATAGACTTCTGACAGGTCACCACCGAGGATGGAGAAAAGCGCCTCACGCGCACGCTGCGAGGTTGGCCGCAGGCGGGGATTGACCTCGCACTCCACCTTCCGTCCCCGGAGTTCACCGGCAATGATTCGCACCGTGTTTTTTTTGCTGGGCATGACAACCTGATCGAAACGCACCCGACACAACCAAACCACCCAGTCC
Organism: uncultured Gemmataceae bacterium; assembly: GCA_963923355.1. Taxonomy (GTDB): domain Bacteria; phylum Planctomycetota; class Planctomycetia; order Gemmatales; family Gemmataceae; genus UBA6894. The sequence goes on from CAWUOE010000001.1 coordinate 24,426, forward strand.
AGTGTACACGGCGAGTGCCCGGATCGCGGGGTCAGGGGGAAACCTGGTCCACCAGGTCACACGCCTGGCGCAGGGCGGCAACCGAATCGACGCGACCAGCCCAGCTCCGTGCCCGGGTCTGGTATTCGATGCCGTCCAGCAGTTGGGTCAATAGCCTGGCCAGGCGTTTCGTGGTGGCCCGGCGAGGGTCGAGGTGATCTCCCGCGCCCATGAGGCGCACCCTGTGGGCGTTGTCGTGCTGGTCGTGCGCGAAGGGGATAACCAATTGGGGTACACCTGCACCCAGCGCCCGGGCAAGGGTACCCACCCCGCCATGGTGGGCCAGGAGCGCCGCGCGCGGCAGCAATTGCCCCATGGGTGCCCATGGGGCATGGAAGACATGGGGCGGTAGCGGGTGAGGGACCTGATCGGCATCCTTCGAAAGCAGTACCAGCCTTGCCCCGATACCCGCCGTGGCGTGGATGAATCGCTCCAACAACCATCGAGCCTGACGCATGGCACTGCCAAAGGTGGCCACCACCGGCGAGGGACCTTCCTCGACAAACCGCCAGAGGGACTGGAGATCCGCCAGGGGCTGATCGTCATCGTACTGCAGGAAACCGACGTGCCTGGCCTGCGCTGGCCGCTGGGGCATGGGACCAAACCATTCGGGAAAACAGAGCAAAACCCTGTCAGGCGAATTCCACCAGCCTTCCAGATACCTACGAACCGGCGGGCGGCCATTCTCGGCGCGGAGGGGCTCCACCGCGCCACCGATGAGTGGATCGGCAATGCGATCGACCAAGCGATAGGCCATACGGGGCGCGATCCGGAGCAGCGTGTTGGGCAACCAGCCGCCTGGAACCCGGGGCGGGTTTCGGGGGCAGCGCAGCACGATGGGTGCCAGATGCATGGTGACCAAGGGCACCTCCGTCTCTTCCCGGGCGACCCGGGCGCCGAAGCCCAGGGAGGAGGCGACCACCACACGTTTCCCCGGCCCCTTGGCGAACTGCCGGGCCAAATCACGCTGGGAACGAACCATGTCCATCGCCTGGAAATCGGCGAGGATTGTACGGGTGCCCTTCCGGGGGTGCCAAAGATTGGGGTTCCTGGTGATTCGGTCGTAATGCTCGCGTGTGCCCAGAGGCTCAAAGGTGAGGCCTGCCCGGAGGACCTGCTGCTCGAAGGTGGGATTGGCACAGAGAGTGATCTGCCAGCCCCGGGCTGCGAGACCCTTGCCCAGTGCGATGAATGGGAACACATCGCCCGCGCTGCCGACGCCGAATAGAAGGGCGCTTTTCATCCACTTCCACCTGTTCCTGACAGACCGGCCAGCATTCTACCAGTTCACCGAATTCCGATTTGATCAGCCTGCTAGCCCCCCGGCTCCTGTCGGCCATGTTAAGCTGTCTCCCATTCGGACCAACACGGAAGGGGCGACACCATGGGCTACAGGAACTTTGGGTTGGGTTTGGCATTGGGCCTGGCAACTTCCGGGACCTTGCGGGCACAGGTGGCGCCGGCACCGACAGAGGCCGCGAAAGCTGCCTCCGACATGGTGAAGGCCAACTACACCAAGTACGAGTACCAGATCCCGATGCGTGACGGCCTGAAGCTGTTCACCGCGGTGTATGTGCCCAAGGACGACTCGCAAACCTACCCGATCCTGCTGAACCGCACCCCCTACAGCGTGTCGCCCTACGGCGTGGACAATTACCGGGAGAAATTAGGGCCCTCGGAACTGTTCCAGAAATCGGGCTACATCTTCGTGTACCAGGATGTGCGCGGGCGCTGGATGTCGGAAGGGACCTTTTTGAATGTGCGTCCGCACCTGGCCAACAAGGGACCCAAGGACTTTGACGAAAGCACCGACACCTTCGACACCATCGAGTTTCTGCTGAAAACGGTTAAGGGTCACAACGGCCGGGTGGGGCAGAGCGGCATCTCCTACCCCGGGTTCAACACCGCGGCCGGCATGATCGACGCGCACCCCGCGCTGAAGGCGTGCAGCCCGCAGGCTCCTGTGATCGACTGGTTTGTGGGAGATGATTTTCACCACAACGGGTGCCTTTTCCTGGCGCACGCGTTCAACTTCATGTCGGGCTTCGGCAAGGAAAGGCAGCAACCCACCCGCACCTTCGGGCGCGTCTCGCATGACCACCAGACGCCGGACGGGTACCAGTTTTTCCTGGACATGGGGCCACTGGCCAACGCCGACAAAAAATTCCTGAAGGGCACCATCTCGTTCTGGAACGAGATGATGAAGCACGGCACCTACGACGAGTTCTGGCAGGCGATGAACCTGGCACCGCACCTGAAAAACATCAAGCCTGCGGTGCTGAATGTGGGTGGTTTTTTCGACGCGGAAAACCTGTACGGGCCGCTATCCTGCTACAAGTCCACCGAAAAGCTGAGCCCGGGAGCCAACAACAGGCTGGTGATGGGTCCCTGGGACCACGGTGGCTGGTCGCGCGGGACCGGTGAAGGGTTGGGCAACGCCCGCTTCGGGAGCAAGACCTCGGAATACTTCCGGGAAAAGATCGAATTCCCTTTCTTTGAATATCACCTGAAGGGGAAGGGCAAGGACGACCTGCCGGAAGCGATGGTCTTTGAAACCGGGACCAATGTGTGGCGACGGTACGACACTTGGCCCCCCGCCGACAGCCGCGAGCAGAAGCTGTACCTGCTTGAAAAGGGCACCCTGGGAACCAAACCCGCAGAGGCCGCAGGATCGGACAGCTACATCTCCGATCCCGCCAAACCAGTACCCCACATCGAGAAGACCACCACCAAGATGGACTACGACTACATGACCGCCGACCAGCGGCATGCCTCGCGCCGCCCAGATGTGCTGGTGTACCAGACCCCCGTGCTGACGCAGGACCTCACCCTGACGGGCCCGATCACGGTGGACTTGCATGTGAGCACCACCGGCACCGACGCAGACTGGGTGGTGAAGCTGGTGGATGTCTTTCCCGCGGACTATCCCGACTACGACCCCAACCCGGCCGGTGTGAGGATGGGGAATTACCAGATGCTGATCCGGGGTGAACCGTTCCGAGGCAAATTCCGCAATAGCTTCAGCAAGCCTGAACCATTTGAACCCGGCAAGGTGACCCGGGTCAGCTTCACACTGCCCGATGTGAACCACACCTTCCGACCGGGCCACCGGCTGATGGTGCAGGTGCAGTCATCGTGGTTTCCGCTGGTGGACTTGAACCCACAGAAGTTCTGCGACATCTATTCGGCCACCGAGGCGGACTTCAGCCGGCAGACCCATCAGGTGCACCGTGGTCCGGACACCCAGAGTTCCATCACGGTGCGGGTGAAATAGCGGGGAACCACCATGCGCGCACCGCTGGCATCGTTGGCAATTCTCGCCTTCACCGGCTTCTCGATGGGAATGGGTCCGGACATCTGGCTGACACCCAAGGGGTTGAAGCCGGGTGACACCATCGCCGTGATCGCCCCGGCAGCACCCGCCACCCAACCCGAATTCCCGGCTTATGTGAAGCTGATGGAGGGGAAGGGTTACAAGGTGATCAGCAAGCCAGGGCTGGTGGGTCGCAAGCAGCATTACCTGGGCGGCACCGACGAGGAGAGGGCCGGGGAGATCAACGATTACCTGCGCGACCCGACCGTGCGCATGATCATGCCGGTGCGGGGCGGATTTGGAGTGTCCCGCATCCTGGACCGGATTGACTACGAGGCCCTGCGCCGGGACCCCAAGGTGATCGCCGGTTATTCCGACCTGACGGCGCTACACCTGGCAGCGGCGCGCCACGCCCGGGTGGTGACATTCCATTCACCCATGGCGATGCGTGACCTGTGGCGGGAGAACGAAGCAGCCTTCGCCTTTCCGTGCAAGTCGTTCAAACGAGCCGTATTCGCGGACCAGTACCTGCCCAACCAGCGGGGATTCGTCGTGGAGTCCCCCGAGGGACACCGGCACACAACGCTGGTGGGTGGCAAAGCGACCGGGCGACTGCTTGGCGGCAACCTGAGCTTGGTTGTCACCCTGATGGGTACCCCCCACGCGCTGGAACCCAAAGGCGCCATCCTTTTCCTGGAGGATGTGAGCGAGCCGGCCTACCGGATTGACCGTTACCTGTCGCAACTCCGGTTGGGCGGGGTGCTGGACCAGGTGGCGGGCGTGGTACTGGGCTCATTCACCACCAAGGACGAACAGGAAGAAAAAGATACTGATCGTGTCTTAAAAGACTATTTCGGCAAATTGAAAGTGCCGGTGCTGATGCATTACCCCGTGGGGCACACTTCCAAGAACGCGACCCTTCCCCACGGGGCGATGGTGGAATTGGACAGCGACGGGGGCACCCTGAAAGTGCTGGAAAACCCGGTTCGCGTGGAGTGACGGGTGGGGGCGGGAACTTCTTCCCGGCCCATGGCAATATTTACACGAATTTGTGTAAGACTTTCCCGAACAAAGATTTACGGCAAATGACCTTTCCTTGGCGGAGCCTCGCACCTATAGCGCCGCCCGTGCTTGGGGATTGGCAGTCACGGACGGCAGCCGCCCCCGGCTCAACGCCCCGTTTTCCCTTGGAGAGTCGCAAGGATGCCGACCCTTCCAGCATCGTGGTTTCGTTGGCTGATGGCACTGTTACCGTGCTACGTGTGGATCGCCGCCTCACCGCCCCGCGCGGGAGCCGGTTGAACCCCGGTGGGATGCACACCCGGCAGTTTGCCGGTGATGATGCCCGGCCAGTTTCAAGCCATGGGTCCGGTGTTTGCACCCGCCCCCCAGCCCGCGCCCTGGCCGCAGCAGCAGCCTGTTTATCGTGCGCCGGCTCCCCAGTACCCTAGCCCCCCACAACGTCTGGCCAGTGCGCCGGCACCGCAAGCCGCCCAGCCCAGATTAGTCGCCCGGGGGGCGATGCCCGAGGAAGTGCCGGCCCGACCCAGGATGGAAATGCCGGCCCCCGAGGCCTTTGGCCTGGTTGGCGCGCCCTCGGTATCACCCGCCGTGGCGGGACGCTCCCTAAGCAACCAGACAGTCCAGATCACGGCTGTGAATTGGACTGTGGTGCGTGAGGAACTCCACCGATTGGGGGCCAAGAGCTTCCATGTGGAGCAAATGAACGATGGACGCCACCGATTTGCCTGCAAGGTTTCCAAATCGATGGGGCAGACAGATTTGGTGGAGGTGTTCGGACAGAGTGAGGAAGAAGCGGTGCGGGCGGGCCTGGAGCGGGCCAACGCCATCCGTTACGGATCGTAAGTTCTGGTTTCACAGAACTTTCGGGGGGAGCCCCGGCCGTTCCCATTGGGCGGCCGGGGTGTTTTTTTGTTTTGGGTCCCCAAGGAAATCTGGTGACCGTTGCCAACTGGTGGAACCAACTGATACTTTAATGGAGCTTGGTGGGGCCAGGTGGGTGAAAGTGGGGACAGGAAGGCCCTGATTTTTGGCCCGGGAAGGCCAAAGAGGTGTTTCGGTGCTGCTGACAGGAACCCATCGCCGGGCTTTTGATGACAAAAAGCGCCTGACGCTTCCCAAGAAGGTTCGTGAGGTGCTGGGCGAACCCGCGGTTCTTTACATCGCCCCGGGTCCGGACAAATGCCTGTGGGTGCATACGGAGCGGGAGCTGGAGCGACTGGCCTCGCGGCTGGATGAGCGGCCCGCCACAGATACCGAAGCGCGGCTGTTTCGCCGTTTGTATTTCGGTCAGACGGAACTGGTGGAGGTGGACAAAGCGGGACGGATTCTTGTGCCAGACCGATTGGCGCAGTTGGCCGGTTTAACCGGGGAAGTGGTTCTGTTGGGGGTTCGGGATCATTTGGAATTGTGGGATGCGGGCCATTGGGACCGGTACCGCGCAGAAAACGAACCACAATTCGACGCGGTGGCCCATGGAGCTTTCGAGACCCGGGGAGTTTGAGAGAACGGGGTGGCTATCACCCCCCAGCCTTGCGCGTGAGATGACCGGGTGAGCAGACCCGGGCCATCTGCTGGTAGCAGGACGGGATTCCCAGCCCCCGTCCTTTTACCCTTGCGCAGCCGACAGCCCTCCGGCGGGCCGAGCCCCGGGGGGCTGTCTTTTTTGCCCAACAGACTTTGCAAAGCCCCCAAATTGCCTGAATGAAGCCCGTCTTTTTTCCTCCAGCCACCGGAGGGTACGATCCCCGGCCTTGATGATTCGCCTGTGGCCGCATGGAGAACGCACGCCCTTGGGCCGTCCCGAACACGAAGCCGACGATGATCTGGAAGTGCTGGCACAAGACTTTGGCTCTGAAGGAGTTGGAGCCGGGAAACAGCATGTTCCGGTCCTACCCGTGGAGGTGCTGGAAGCCCTGCATCCGCAACCTGGCCAGATTCTGGTGGACCTGACATTGGGGGGTGGCGGGCACAGCCGGCTTTTGGCTGAGCGCGTGGGCCCCACCGGAAAAGTGTTTGCATTCGACTGTGACCCCAACCAAGTGGAAAAGGCCCGGGAGCGCTTGGCAGGCTTGCCGGTGGAATGCTTGCACGCCCGATATGACCAGGCTGGCGAGGTATTGCGCCGGCTAGGTGTGAAGGCGCATGGGATTTTGGCTGATTTGGGTATTTGTTCCGAGCAACTGGATGATCCTGGACGCGGATTGGCGTTTCGCCATGAGGGGCCGTTGGATATGCGGTTGGATCCAAGCCGGGGTGAGCCGGCCTGGAAATTGCTGGAAAGGCTGGATGAGAACGATCTGACGCGAGCCTTGTTGCGCTACGGCGAGGAGAAGCAGGCGCGGAGGATCGTGCGGAAGATTGTGGAAGCACGGAAGGAGCATCTTCCCTGGACCACCACGCGGCTGGCCGAGCTGGTGCGGTCATGCCTGCCGCCACGCGGGGTGATGGGGAAGATCGACCCGGCCACGCGGACGTTCCAGGGGTTGCGGATTCTGGTGAACGACGAGTTGGCGGTGCTGGAGGACATGCTGCGGCAGTTGCCCGGCTGGCTGGTTCCGGGAGGGGTGGCGGCGATCATCAGCTTCCACTCGCTGGAGGACAGGCTGGTGAAACAGGCCTTCTCCCAAGGGGATGTGTGGGAACGGGTGACTCGCAAGCCGGTGATGGCCGGCGAGGAAGAAGTGAAAGGGAACCCGCGGTCGCGCAGCGCGAAGCTGCGGGTGGCGCGACTGGCCGGCAGGCCATCGTGATGGTTCCCGCCGATGGGAAGCGACGGCAAGACACAGAAACGGATTTCAGGGAGCGACCATGAAAACGACTGAAACGGGTGCGAGCATCCCAGGGAATTCAGGAAGGCCACTGGGGCTGTACCTAGGGATAGGGCTGGCTGGCGTGGCCGGCCTTGGGATTGGATTGGTTGCGAAAACAGCCTGGCAAAAGTCCTTCACCCATACGGCGCGCTCGACAACGCTGGTGACAGCGAATTCGGACAGCACGAATTATTTCTCCAAGTCGGAGCCCACTGCGGCGGACAAGTCGATCCTGCAGGATGCTTTTGTGGAAGCTTTTGGCCCGCCCGCCGGCTTGCCTGCCGGTTTGGCGCAGGCGGCCACGGAATTGCCGGCACCGGAAATCCCCACCCTCTCCCTGGCACAAGCGCAAGCGCCGGTCCAGAAAATCGGCCCGGGGCCCAAACCGGGTATTCGACCCAAGACACAAGATCCTTTAGCCCCTCTGGCTTTGGGCCCCAAAATCATCCGCCATATAGGACCTGACGGGCTAGAGCGGATCGGAATTGATTTCGAAAATTCCCAGCAGGGCCAAAATCCACCCATTCAAATCATCAGAAGGTTCGGGCACCCCTGGCAGGCAAAAGTGTGGGCAATTGCCCAAAACATGGATAAAAAAGACCTTGATAACCTGAAGGAATGGGCTGGCAATTCAGCAATCAAGGTTCTGATCCAAGACGATTGGAGCGATGGCTCGGCAGCCTCCCTCCTGGAGATGGATGAGGACTTTTTCAATGGTTTAGGCAGTATCCTCGTCCAACGTCGGAGCCCTGACGGCACGACACGGGTCGGCGTGGACACGGACCGTCTGGGGCGAGATTTCAACCTGGTGATCCCCGCCAAAGAGAAGGCTCCCAAGCAGGGCAACAGAAACAATCAGATTGCCCAATCCGAGGCCCAGCCAGGCATTTTTGACGGGCTGATCCAGCAGGCAGGGTTCTTCATCCCTTCAGGCGACGCAACAAACACCGATGGCAAGCAATCCGGCGGGGGAGCTGGAGGTATGGCAAAGGTTGGCCCATCGACTCCCATGGGGATAGACAAAGGCACGTTGGGTTCGCAGGAACCGGAACCACTGATCGGTTCGTTCACCACCGAATTTGAGGATGGCTACCTGAAACTGCCCGAGGAGCTGGCCGGCTGGGTTGTGGAGGGGAAAGTCTTCATCGCGCCGGGACCGGACGGCGGGCTGCGCATGGCAACCCTGGACGATCTTGAGACGATGTTCGGTATCGAGAACGAGCCACCTTCCCACCGTGGTGGCGAGGTTTCCGCCAGCGAACAGGCTCAAGCCATTCAATCGATGCGCCGTAACATGCGTCGGTTTTACGGGCTGATGACCGCCTGCGTGCCCGAAGAGGACGAGGATGGCAACCTGTGGATTCCCCTGGGAGACCAGATTGCCAAGCAAGCGGGTCTCTCGGGCGAAGTGGTGATCGCGGGAATGCGGACGCATGCGGAGATCTGGTCCAAGGCACGCTGGGAAGCTGAACTGGCCCAACCCAAAGGGCAAGAAGCACCCAAGCCCCTGGAACTTCAAAAAGTGGAGATCCGATCCAAGGCGTCCACCCAGGCCAAATGAATAGGACCACACGGAACCATGAACGAGCCATCGATTAACGGATTAAAAACGGGAGAATAGCCGTGGCCATGACCAGTGAAGTGAAAACCGGGATGATGGTGTCCGGCGCCTTCGCCAGCTTGGTGGGAGCCGTTCTGACCAAACACTATGTTTCACCCGATGAACTGTTGGGCCACAAAGCACCCACCGAACAAGTGGCCAGCGCAGACGGGGGCGACGCCAAGTCTGTGGAAGGAACGGATGGCGCCAAGAGCGCCGCCTCCACCACCGGGGCCACGACGGAACCCAAGGGTGATGTGGTGCTTGCCTCGGCTAGCGGACCGGACAAAAACGCCCCGCCACCGCCGCCTGCTCCCAACCCAGCCGACCTGATTCCGCCACCGGCCAGCCCTGCCGGTGCGGGCGATGCCTCTTCCACACCACCACCACCACCGCCATCGGTCCCTGG
>CAWUOE010000002.1:0-32845 GCA_963923355.1 uncultured Gemmataceae bacterium
GGAGATGTGTATAAGAGACAGGTGCAGGACCGCCACCAACCCGAAGCGTTCACGAAACCGCGCTTCGGTTTGAGGGGTGAGGCTGATTTCGGGAACGAGCACGATGGCCTGTTTTCCCAGCTCCAGTGCCCTGGCGATCGCTCGTAAATACACCTCGGTTTTGCCGCTACCTGTAACGCCGAAAAGGAGATGTGGGGCGAATTGGGTTTGCCCAATCACAGGAAAAAGCCGTTCCAAAGCCAGTTGTTGGTCATGGGTGAGGGGAGGCAGGCCATCAAAGGAAAGTGTTGGGTGCCCACCTGTGTCCGGGCTGCCACCAACCCGTTCCCTCACGACCAAGCCCTTGCGCGCCAGTCCTTCCACCACGCTGGAGGTGCATTCGGCAAGTCGCAAGAGCCGGGGTTGATCCAAACCTTCAGGATGGCCCTGCAGGGCATTTAAAACAGATTGCTGTAAATCCGTCAGCTTGATCAGTTTCCCTGAGTCATCGTGGGTGATGGGAACGGCAGGCAACCGAACCCAGATAGTCTGCCGTTCCCTGGTGTCCTTTCGCACGCCGGCGGGAACTACCGCCTGAAGGGCCTGTCCCCAGCCGCACAGGTAGTAATCAGCCATCCAGCGAGTGAGTTCCAAGAGGTGGTCATCTACCAGTGGTTCCGAATCCAAAACGGCTGATAGTGGTTTCACCAAACGGTCGGGCTGTTCCCGGCAAAGCTCCACACACCATCCGGGAACGGATTTGTCACCCCGACCCAAAGGGGCAGTGACCCTGGCCCCGCGCTGAATGATCCCTTCCAAAGTGGCAGGAACAGCGTAGGTGTAAGGAACCTCGATGGAGCGGTCGAAAACCACCTGGGCAAACAGGTGGTGGGGCTCGGGTGTTGGTGGCCCAGGCAGGGCTGGATGTTCAGGAAACAAGCCTGCTGACGACATGGCTTTAATGGTTCTCAAGCCGTTTGCAGGTAGTTGGACACCCGGGTTGGCAAACGGGTTTTCCCCGACTGGAACACCGCTTCACAAAGAGCGATCGTTTCCAGGTTGTCTCTGCCCGAATTCTCGGCCACTGGACCGCCGCGCAATTGCCAAAGCAATTCGGACATGGGGCCCGCGAAAGCATCCGGGAACCAGACCTCGCGCCACCTTGGACGGTGGATTGTGCCCGGATCATGAACGCTCGCAAAATCGAGAGTGCTTGGCTGGCGAGCCGGCCAGGCGGGCCAACCGATGGTTCCTTCCGCCCAGCCGGAGGTTCCCTCCACGCGGAACCGTACCGACTGGCTGCCTGCGCAGCAGGCTTCCATTGGGTCTCTGGGTTTAAGTGGGCCCGCCCAAACATCATCGATTCCCAAGGCCCGGGGGCCACGGTCATATTCAAGGATGTAGAGGTTGATTCCATCCGCATGGGGAAAGCTGGTGCGGGGGTCAGGTCGGGTACTGGTGTAAACTCTGTCAGGTGTCCCCAGCCAGGCACGGAAAGTGTCAAGGTGGTGCACACTGAGGATGTAGGTGGTGAGGGACCCAAGGCCCTCACTCCAGGGCATCCAGTGCGGTATGGCTCGCAGCTCAATGGTTGCCAGAACCGGCTCGCCCAGCCAGCCTGATCGCACCAGATGGGTGCAAGCGCGCACAGCCTGGTCATGCCTCATGTTCTGGTTGACGACCAGCACCTTGCCGGCTTTTTCGCAAGCCTTTACCAAAAGGCAGGCTTGACCGGGGCTAAGGGCCAGAGGTTTTTGGGCCAAAATGCCACGGATATGGGGCCGCTCGCAGGCCGCCAATACCACCTCAGGTTGCACATCCGGAGGCACAGCCACATCCAGTACTTGGATGCGCCGATCATCCAGGAGGCTACGCCAGTCTTTATGGACTGTACAGATCCCATGGCGCACTGCAACGTTTCGGGCCTTGACAGGGTCACGGGACCAAATGCCATGAACTGGAAATCCGGCCTCTCGATAGGCCGGTAGATGGCAATCTGTGACAATGAACCCGGCTCCGATGATCCCGATGGGGGGATGTGGGCCGGTCGGGGGCTTCAACCTGTGGCAAAGCGGCGGAGGCATGCTTGCTGCGGGTTAGTTGGTGACCATGGACAACTCCCGGGGAAGCGGGAAGCTCACATGCTCCTCCCGTACCACCCGATTTTCCACGGTGGCACCAAATCGTTCCTCCAGCACCCGAAGGCAGTCTTGAACAACATCCTCAGGGGCGCTTGCCCCGGCGGTGATCAAGACTGATCGGATTCCCTGAAACCATTCGTCTTTTAGTTCTGCCGCTGTGTCAATCAGGTATCCAGGCTTTCCATTGGTTTTTGCCAGTTCTGCGAGGCGATTGCTGTTGCTGCTGTTCCTGCTGCCCAAGACGATTACCAGGTCAACCTCAGGGACCAGTGCTTTGACAGCCTCTTGGCGGTTTTGAGTTGCATAGCAAATGTCTTCTTTTTTAGGTGATGCGATATCGGGATAACGGGCCTTTAGAGCATCAATGATTTCGCGAGCCTCGTCGACGCTCAGCGTGGTCTGGGTCAGGTAAGCCAGTTTGGTTTCGGGTGGAAAGGGAAGGGATGCGACCTCCTGGGCGGTTTGCACCAGCGTCATCACATGGGGTGCCTCCCCCATGGTGCCAATCACCTCGTCATGGCCTTCATGTCCGACCAAGATGATATGGAAACCTTCCTTGGCGAATTTGATCGCTTCCACATGCACCTTGGTGACCAGCGGACAGGTGGCGTCAATCGCCCTCAGATTGCGTGCGGCAGCCGCCTCACGGATGGTGGGAGAAACGCCGTGGGCACTGTAGAGGACGGTTGCACCCCGGGGTACCTCATCGATCGTGTCGACAAAGGTGACCCCCTTCCGTGTGAAACGGTCCACAACGGGACGGTTATGAACGATTTCGTGGTAGACAAAAAGGGGGGTGCCAAAAAGCTGGAGCGCCCTTTCCAGGCTTTCGATAGCCATGTTCACACCCGCGCAAAAGCCGCGGGGATTGGCCAGGATGACGCGCAATCCGTTGCTGGTCTTGGACATTCTCAACCTCAGGCTTGCGATTGCAATGAGCGGCAACTATTAGGTTTTGCTTTTGTTTATTGTAAAGGGTAACCGGCGCTAGAAAGCAAACGGCCTCCCGGTGGACCGGGAGGCCGTTTGAAATTTGAATCCATTAGGATCAGCCGTCGATTTTCACGCCATCCTTGGAGGGCTTGATGGAGGGCTTGTCATCCTTCTTGCCCATGATGCCGGTGACGGAACCTTTGACCCTGCCCTTGCAGAGTTTCCCGTGGTAGGGCGCCTTGGCTCCCTCGTCATCGAGGATCACCACAACCTTCTTGGTTTCCCCGGTCTTTTTGTTCTTGCGCTCGTACTCAATGGCGTTGGTGCATTTGTCGGCGGTGTTCAACTCGCACTTGGCGCAGCAAAGCTCGCCCTTCAGGGTGACTTCCTTCTTTTCCTTGGCTTTGGGCTCTTGGGCCAGGGAGAAATTGGGGATGAGCATGGCACCGGCGGCCAATGCAAACATCAGGGCGAAAACAGCCTTTTTCATGGATCGGCTCCTGTCTGTGGAAAAAGAAACACTGAAGGCAGGAGAGGCCAAAAATGGCTATCTGACTTCATTGAAGATAAATTAATCATTCCCCCAACCAATTAAAAGGATTTTTTTAATTTTTTCTGCCCTTGGTAACCCAGGAACCCATTGACGTATTGGGTAAACCATCTAATTTACCTCTTTCTTTCGAGGAGTCCCTTGGGGCAAGTTGCCGCATGGAATTGGCACCCGGGCGCAAGGCTTCGGTTTTGATTGAAGCGCTGGGATACCTCCGCAGATTTCGCCACCGTTTTATCGTGGTGAAACTAGGGGGAAGCCTCATGGACAACCCCGGGGCCCTTTCCAGTCTGCTGGAGGATGTTCTTTTCCTTGCGACTGCCGGCGCTTGGCCGGTGGTGGTCCATGGCGGCGGAAAGAGCATTGACCGTGCCAGCGCAGCCGCTGGTTTGCTAACCCGCAAGGTGTTGGGACGACGCTACACCGACAAAGCCACCATGGATATCGTCGCCCGCGTACTCAGGACCGAGACCAATGCCTGGATGGTTCAGGAGGCGAGGCGATTGGGTGGAAGGGCCGTCGGACTCCATACCGGTTCTTTGCAGCCACTTTTTGGAGAGCGACTGGTTCTGAGAGACAAGGATCAGGAAATCGACCTGGGATTGGTCGGACAGGTTCAGCGCGTCGAGGTCGACCTCATTCGTGATTTCACTTCGGCAGGTGTTATCCCTGTCATTCCATCGCTTGCCTACGACTCGTCTGCGTTGGATCCCTCCAATCCTGAGTCGGGATGGCTGAACGTGAATGCGGATACTGCGGCTGCTGCGGTGGCCGCCCAACTCAAGGCTGAAAAACTGGTCTTGGTCACAGACACGCCAGGGGTTTTGCTGGATCGCAAAGATCAGAACTCGCTCCAACCCAGCTTGACTGACAGCCGGTGCAGGGAACTGATATCCAGCGGCGTGATCGAAGAGGGCATGATTCCCAAGGCCGAGGCCTGCCTTGACGCGCTGGCTGCAGGGGTTGGCAAGACCCACATGATCGATGGTCGTTTACCCCACGCGCTGTTGCTGGAGATCTTCACCCGGACGGGTATTGGCACGGAGATTGTCTCAGACCATTCCGCGAAATCCCCTCATGCAGCGGGAAATAACTTGAATGAATAGTGCAACCACCGATCGCTACAGGAAATATGTCATCCCCAATTACACCCGGTACCCCGTGTGCCTGGTGCGCGGGGAAGGCTCCAGGGTTTGGGATGACCAAGGTAAATCCTATCTGGACTTCTTTCCGGGTTGGGGTTGTGCCCTGTTGGGACATTGTCCGCCGATGGTGGTGGACGCAGTTCGGGAACAGGTGGGCAAGCTGATTCATGTTCCGAACAGTTGGCACACGGAACCTCAGGGAGAACTGGCCGAGGCGCTGTGCACCAAATTGGATTGGTCTGCGCAGGCCTTTTTCTGCAATTCAGGCACTGAGGCCAACGAGGCGGCCATCAAGATCGCCCGATTGTGGGGAAAACCCCGTGGAAAGTTCCGCATCATCACCATGGTGGATAGCTTCCATGGTCGGACCATGGGGTCAATCAGCGCAACCGGGCAGCCGAAATACCAGCAGAATTTGGAACCGCTTCTGCCAGGCTTTGTGCATGTCCCCTTCGGAAACTTGGATGCTGTGGCTGCAGCCATGGACCACGAGACCGCCGCGGTGCTCATGGAGCCGATACAAGGGGAGGGCGGAATCAATATTCCTCCCCCGGGTTTTATGAAGGCCTTGCGCCAGCTTACTCGGAATAAGGAAGTTCTCCTGATGCTGGATGAAGTCCAGTCAGGCATGGGAAGGGTGGGCGCATGGTACGCGCACCAGCTTGAAGGAGTGGACGCTGATGTCGTGAGCTTGGCCAAAGCCCTGGCATCCGGGGTCGCAATGGGGGGAATCCTGGCCAGCCCTGAGGTTGCTGCGGTTTTGAAGCCTGGAACCCATGCGGCAACCTATGGTGGAAACCCGATTTCAGCGGTCGCGGCACTGGCAACAATCCACACCATCGAAAACGACAACTTGCTTGCCCGGGCTAAAAAATTGGAGGATGCTTTCCGCCAGCGGTTCACCGCCTTGATGCCCACCTGCCCCTGGATCACCGAGGTCCGGGCACGTGGCGTGATGATTGGGCTGCAACTTTCCATTGAGGGGGCACCCATCGTCAAGGCGTGCCTGGAAAAGGGGCTGTTAGTCAACTGCACCCACCAGACAGTCATTCGTTTGCTGCCAGCCATGAATCTTTCTGATGCCGAATTCAACGAGGGCTGTTCCATTTTGGAGGACGCCCTGACCAACCCGGTGATCCCCTGATTTCCTAAATAATCCGGGTGTTGCGTGAACGCTGTTGCCCTAAGACCATCATGGCTTCCATTGAGCAGGTGATGAGCATGCGACATTTTATTGATTTGTACGATTGGTCAGCCGCCGAAATTGCTGAGCTGCTCGAGGATGCCGGCCGCATGAAGGGGGATTGGGCCAAGGGTATCCGGCCCTTGCCGCTTGCTGGGCGCATTTTGGGTTTGGTTTTCGAGAAACCAAGCCTGCGCACACGTGTGAGCTTCGAGTCTGCCATGGCTCATTTGGGCGGCCAGTCGATCTTTCTCAGTTCCACCGATGGGGCGATAGGTAAACGTGAATCCGTCCCGGATTTCGCTCGCACCCTGAGCCAGTTTGTGGACATCGTAGTCCTGCGCGTTTTCTCCCAGAAAACAGTGGAAACTTTTGCGGAATACGGAAGCGTGCCGGTAATCAATGGATTGTCGGACCTGAGTCACCCATGCCAGGCCTTGGGTGACATTCTCACCATTCAGGAGGCGTTCGGTGAAGTGAAGGGACGGACTTTGGTTTTCGTGGGTGACTGCAACAACGTGTCCAGGTCCCTGGCGCTCATTTGCGCCAAGGTCGGCATGAAGTTTGTCCTTTCAGCTCCCAAGGGCTACGGTTTTGATCAGGAGTTCCTTCGTTCTTTGTCAGTGGCGGAGCCTCGGCATCAGACGACGGAAGTCGCCGACCCCCGCGAGGCGGTGCGGCAGGCCGATGCCGTGTATTCCGACGTGTTCACCAGCATGGGGCAGGAGGCCGAGTCGCAGCAGCGGCTGGCTGCATTCAAGGATTACAAGGTCACACAGGGGCTGATGTCGTTGGCCCCCTCCCATGTCAAATACATGCACTGCCTCCCGGCTCATCGTGGTGAGGAAGTGGATGCGGAAGTCATCGATGGACCGCAGAGTATTGTGTTCCCTCAGGCTGGTAATCGTATGCATGGGCAAAAGGCGGTTTTGAAACGCCTTTTAGGAAATCTGAAAGGCGGCAAGTGATGAGTTTCAGCCGTCGCGATGGCCGTCAGGCGAACGATCTGCGTCCCCTCTCCTTTACCCGGGGATATACCAAGCAGGCGCCTGGCAGCGTCCTGGTTAGGTCGGGGGACACTGTTGTTTTGTGCACCTGCTCCGTCGAGCAGGCCGTTCCGGAATTCCTCGAGGGGACGGGCAAGGGCTGGCTGACCGCCGAATATGCGATGCTGCCAAGCAGCACCAATCGTCGCAAGCCGAGGGAACGGTCGGGAAAGCCGGACGGACGTGGCATTGAGATTCAGCGATTGATTGGCCGCGCACTTCGCACCTGCATCGACCTCTCCAGGTTGGGGGAAAAGACACTCCACATTGACTGTGACGTCCTTCAAGCCGATGGCGGCACCCGAACTGCAAGTATCAACGGGGCGTATGTGGCTTTGGTGGACGCCTTGGCGGCAATCCGGGCAAAGGATCCTTTGTTGCCCACCCATTCAGAACTACTTTCTGCCTCGGTGGCAGCAATTTCGGTGGGATTGCTGGATGGCAAGGTCCTCGTCGATCTGGATTATCCCGAGGATCGGGATGCCGAGGTTGACCTGAATCTGGTCATGACGGGGGCCGGCCAACTGATCGAAATCCAGGCGGGGGGTGAAGAAGCCACGTTCACCCGGGCGCAATTGGATGAAATGGTCCGGGTTGGGGAAGGAGCCATTCATCAAATCACTCGCCTTCAGAATGATGTTTTGGCTGTTTCCCGAATATGAAAGCCGAGATATTCGGGCGTTTCTCCCTAATTCTTGAAAAATAAAGGGTTTAGCTAAAGAAATCACTTGGGCTTGCCGAGAGGTGAATTTCCATGGTATCGCCCCATCGCATTCCTTGGCAAAAGGCCTTGGAATTCAAGGGCGAGGGTTGGTGCCATGCAGGGCGGAAAATTGCTTAGAGTGGCTCTTTCGGCCGGGTTGGCGTTCTTTTGCCTTCATGGGATGGGCCAGTCGGCTTCCCCGGAAAACCCCAAAAGTGATTTTCAGCTCAGTCCTCAAGCTGGTGCTTGGCTCATTTGCTGCGCCAGTTATTCTGGCCCGGATTCCCAGGAAATGGCCCGGCAGGTGGTCAACACCCTGCGTACTCGGGACAAATTGCCTGCCTATGTCCTGAATTACAATCAAAGCTCCGCGGGCAAGCCGGAGGCCAACTCCAAGGAAGAAGCACCAGCGGGTGAAGGCCGCCGCCGAAAATACACCAAGCCGAGCGATCAGTGTGCCGTGGTGATTGGCGGTTACCAAACCATTGAGCAGGCCCGGGCTGCTCTGGATAAGGTCAAAGGCCTCCAGGCTCCGGAGATCAAGCTGGAAGATGGCAAAGCCACCACAGATATTGTCAGCCTGTATGTGCCTGTTCCCGGTAAGGGGGTAGAAATTCGCCGTGAGATGGTGAATCCATTCACACGCAGCTTCGTCACGCGAAACCCTACTATCCCATCAAATGTGCCTCCACCGCCGAAGTTTGACCCCTCCTTGAAACCCCTGAATTCAGGAGAACCCAACAGCCTGTTGAGATGTGGCAAAAAATGGACCCTGGCGGTCAAGGAATACCGGGGCGCAACCATGGTTCAGCCCACGGCTGGCGCGCAAACCAAAGACACCTTCCTCGAAAAGATTGGTTTGGGCAAAAGCAACGACACACTCAATGCCTGTGCACTCCAGGCCAGGGAGACATGCCGGGTATTGAAAAAACTCGAGTTTGAAGCTTATGTGCTTCATACCCGCACCTCCAGCATGGTCACCATCGGGGCTTTCGATTCCGAGAACGACCCCAAAATGCAACAGGTGATAGCCAACCTGTCAAAGATGAATCTGGGTCCCTTGGATTTGTTCCCCCGGCCCTTGCCTATGGAAGTGCCTGAAGTGAAGTGATCAGGTTCGGCCCAAAAAATTGAACAAGCCGGGATTATGATCCCGGCTTGTTCAATTTTTTGGGTGCAATTCCCCAAACAAAAGGTTAGCCACCGGAATGATTTCGGTAAACCAATTCATCATCAATGTCGTTGTCGTGCCCGCCGGGATGGCACCCGTGCCCAATTACGATCAACCCCGCTGCTGTAAGGGCTAGAATCAGCCGAGTCAACCAGTCCAACCACATCATCTGAAAGCAGGTGATTGACCGATTTGTCTCGATATCCGATGGACTTGGTAGGGCTGGAAGCTGAACCATTTCTTATCCGCCTCCGGTATTTTCCAAACTGTAAGATTGACCGGGTGGCTTTCCCTCCACAAGGTTAATCAGTTGAAAACAAGGCCTTGAGAATGTTGCCAAACACTTTGCCTACCGGTCCTGTGCCTTGGGCATGGTGGAATCCGGATCTATTAGCCTTCACGGCACATTCCAAGGATTTCCCTTCCTCTTGGTTAAACAAGCTTCCAGCATGGCTGCCTCCCTCAGGTGGTTTTCCTGAGCCAACTCCAGAAAATCCGGTTTGGTTCACCAGGCCGGTTGGCAAGCATTCAATTTTGGGAATCCTCCACACCATGGAGGGCAAGCAGTTGCTTTGGCAAATCCTTGCCCCTTCATCTAGGCAATTTATGGCGACTGGTGCCTACGCCCTCGGTTGGGTGTGGGCCATTTCCAAAATGCATTTCGATGGCTTTTCCAAAGAAGGCCTCGAAGATTTGTCCTTGCAGGTTTTGCCACCTGTAACCAGCGCGGCGGACTTGGGAAAGCACCTGGCCAAGTTTGATTCTGCGGCACTTTTGGGGGGAGCCCAGGCCCTGGTGGATCAGGCCAAGGCGGTGTTGGTTTCCGATACACCTGTCAGCCACCATTTGGAGGAGGTGCTGCCATTGGTGCCCCATTCCCGACGGGTAGAGCTGGCTTTGGCTTCCTGGTGGCCGGTTGATTCGCGTTCCTGGGATATTCGGGTGGGGCCTCCTGAATCGATGCCAAAAGGCACTACAGTTTGGAGGTGGAATGACATCGACGATTACCCGGTGGGCAAATACGAGTATTCCCTGCATGAGGCAGTCAGTCTGGGCAATGAGCAGGCAGTCGCCGACCTGCTGGGGCGCGCCTCACGGGATAGGATGTTGCGCCTGGGGTTGGCGCTGATTCTGTTGCTGGTGTTTGTGCAGTTGCTCGCCGCAATTTTTGGCTGGCGACCGGCCACACTGCGGGGCCCTGTGAATCAGCCCCAACCTGCAATGAAAAACCAGACGGACGGTATGGGCAAATGAGCCATCCCATAACCAAACCCCCTGTTCTGGTATTGCCTACACAAATAGTGGACCGGTGGATCGTCGGGCCCGCCTTCATCCCAGGGAGTGCGTTGCCGCCCTTGGAGGAATTGTTGGCAGTCGAAGGATTTCGATTTCATCCGAGGCATCTGGCCGAGGAAGATCCCTCCTGGCAGCAGGTCATTCCCTACATCGTGGTGCGCTCCCCATCGGGTTGGTTTCGTTACCGGCGGGGTAAGGCGGGGTCGGAAAACCGTCTACACGCTTTATGGTCAATCGGGGTGGGCGGGCATATTGAGCCAGTCGACGGGGCTTTGATGAATCCCTTGGCCGCTTACCGCGCAGGCATGCATAGGGAAATATGCGAGGAGTTGGGAATTACTTCCAACAAGAATCATTTCTTGGGTTTGTTGCGGGACCCATCCAATGCTGTGGGCCGCGTCCACTTGGGATTCGTCCACTTGGTTCAAGTGGAATCCGATGTGAGGGGGGTCGAAGAGGCCCTTTTGGATGGAGGGCACGAAGGCGCTGAGGGAATCAGAAGGTTGGCGCCGCAAATGGAAAGCTGGTCGCGGATTCTGGTCGAGTCGCCTGCGTGCGAATTGGGCCTTGAACCCGCTGAATAAACTTGGGGCGCCCGGTCATTGGTTCTTGGACAAGTCCGGAGGATCCGTTTCCGTGGGCGCTGACAACCACTGTCCCAATCGGCGGCATTTTTCCACGATCGGTGGTTCACCGGCACTTTCAAATCCTGGTGTGCGGCCCCAAAATACCGGTCCCTTGGAAGTTTCCAATTCCCAGCCCGATCCGATACTGCGCAAACGCTGAATCCGTTCCAAAAGGCCAGATTTTTGCAACTCCCCGGCTACCTTGGCCCCCCCTTGGACGACGGTGTCATTCCATGTGCTACCCGGATTGGGAGGCACCCCTTTACGTTGGGTGGCCAGGGCGGGCACTCCCAAAGTGGCCAAACGGGTGGGCAGCAAGGTTCCCAGTGCATCCACTTCACGTTCGCCGGGTTCTTTGGGCAGTGGTTCGCCTTCCAATGGAACCCGAAGGACTGGCTTGCGGAATCGGAGTTTCACAAGGACCTTGCCGGGGGCAGGCAATCCTTGCCGGGTGGTGCCCGGAGTGATTTCCACTCGTTCCACCTCAGCCACCCACGGATGGGATCGAAAGGCTGCGGCCAAAGTGGTGGGTAAGTTGGGGTCGAGGAGGTTCAGTTCCCGGTCCGCATGGCCGATGTAACGCACCTCCTCAAGAAATACGTCATGACCCATGGATTCCGGGGTGGGACTATCAATTGAGGAAAAGGACACTTTGGCAGAATCAGCGACCCGATTGTTTTTCGCCAATTGACGATCTACCCACCAGAGGCCGGCAAGTCCGGCTCCCAACAAGGCAAATCCTGCCATCCAGGACCCCAATCCCATTGCCGTGACCGAGCTTTTGTGAACTGTATTTTTGTCGCGACCTTCGGCCGAAAGTGTTATTTTGGGCGCTTTTTTGGCGGATTTGGGGATGGCCGAGGGGGTGGAATCCCCGGGCTGGACTTCCGGTTCGGAAAGCAGATCCGGTTGAGCAGTCACAGCTTTTTTGCGGGAACGCCTTTTGCCGTCACCAGACGGCGATTTTCCGCTCGAGGTCGACATGAAAGCGCTCACGAACCCGTTGTTGGATCAATTCCAAAAGCCTGAGAATGTCGTCCGCATTCGCCGGGGAACGCACCAGTATATAGTTACCGTCCCGATGACTCACCTCGGCACAACCCACCTTGTGCCGCAGTAAACCCGCCTTGGTGATCAACTCACCCGCATTCAAGCCACTGGGCTCCTGAAAAACCGGCCCCATGGCTCCGAAACGAAGGGGCTGGTTGACTTTTCGCTTCATCCAGGAACGTTTCATCAGACGCAGAATGGCATCCTCAGGTTCTGGTTCCAACTCGAATTCAGCCACGGCAATAACGGCGTCGTCAAGATTGTTGCCCTGGCTTTCAAATTTCAGTTCATCCCGCTCCCGGGTGATGACTTGGCCATCACCTGTTATCACCTTCACCCTGCGGACGTGGTCACCGATGTCTCCTGCCTCGTCATGAGCGTTCAGCCGAAGAGCCCCTCCCACTGAACCCGGAATACCGATCAAGGTTTCCAACCCTGAAAGGCCGGCTTTGCAGGCTGTTGCCACCACGCTGTCCACAGATGCGCCACCACCGGCCCGAACAGTGTTTTCATGGACTGATATTTCGCGGAATTCCCGCCCAGTCAATCGAAGAACCACACCGGGAACTGGGTTCGGGCCGACCAAAACGTTGTTGGCCTCACCCAGAACCTTAAGCCCATGACCACCAAGGTCGCATGCCCGAATCAGCCTGGTCAGGTCGTCCAGAGTCGGCGGTTCTGCCAGAAATGCGGCTGTCCCTTGCATCCCTTGAAAAAGAATCCCTTGCAGGGACGCATTGGCCCGCACCCAGGGACCGAGGCCTGTCAGGTCCTTCATGACTATCCCGCCTGCCGAAACGGAAAAGAATTCCAGACGGCCCGAAATTTCCTCGGGTCGTATCAAAGTTCCACCCTGAAAGTATAAGGGATTTGGACAATGGTTCACCCCGGGATGGGCTTGGTAAGGTTTTTTCCCTGCAACAAAAGTGTATGGACAACGGGAAAATGCCTAGGATTAAGTGATGAAGAACTCAGAAACCGCGCTTGCAAAAGCAGTTTGTGCACCAGGGACCTTGGCTGTCCTGCTCAGTGGAGGTCTGGACAGTGCAGTTTTGCTCGGGGAGCAGGCGGCAGAACGGCCTGTTCTACCCCTGTATGTCCGGTCTGGACTGCATTGGGAATCCGTGGAGTTGGAACATTGCCTCGAGTTTTTGAAACGAATCAACCGTGGGACCGTTTACCCGCTGGTGGTACTCGAACAACCCACACGAGATTTGTACGGGGCCCATTGGAGCACCGGGGTTGGCGCAGTACCTGATTCCAAAAGTCCGGATGAGGCTGTTTACCTTCCCGGCCGAAATTTGCTGCTTTTGGCCAAATCGATGATTTTCTGTCACCTCCGAGGAATAGATGAAATCGCCTTGGCTCCACTGGCCGGCAACCCGTTTCCAGATGCCCGTCCGGAGTTTTTTGATGCGATGGCCGCCTTGGTGAATCAGGCGGTCAACGGGCGTTTGAGGGTTCAGCTTCCATACCGTAACCTCCAAAAGGCCGAGGTCATCCAGCGAGGAGCGGGAATGCCATTGGTCTGGACCTTTTCCTGTATCCAGCCGGTTGAGGCAAAGCATTGCGGTTTGTGCAACAAATGTCATGAGCGGCAGGAGGCATTCGCCCACGCTTGCGTTCCCGATCCAACCCCTTACGCCTCGGCCCCCAAGGAGAAACCATGTACGGCGTGACCCGCGAAATCCCTTTCTGCTACGGGCATCGCTTGCTGGAATATGCGGGTAAATGCCGGTATTTGCACGGCCACAACGGGACCGCGGTGATTTCACTCGAGGCCCCCTCCTTGGATCAACTGGGCATGGTGGTCGATTTCAGCAGGCTCAAACAGACGCTTGGCAAATGGATTGATGACCATTTGGATCATCGGATGATCCTTCACCGCGAGGACCCGGCATTGGAGTACCTGCGCTCCCAAGGTGAGCCGATTTATGTGATGGATGTGAATCCAACCGCAGAGAGCATCGCCAAATTGATTTTTGACCAGGCAAAGGCGCTGGGTTTTCCGGTGGTGGAAGTCAAGTTATGGGAAACCGCTAGCTGTTATGCGGCCTATAGGCCCTGAGCTTGGGATTCGTCAGACCCCGTTTTTTCGAAACCTGATTGTCTCTCAGGGGAAGAAAGGGATGGTTTTGCCTTGGGGGCCATGGAATGCACCGTGCGGCTGGCTCCCCCGCGTTTGTGGGCTCGAATGACCAGTTCGACCAAAAATTCTTCGTGGCTGACCGGTCCACATTCCACCAAGGTCGAAGCGAGGCAAGCCTCGGGGCTTAGGTCGGGGTTGGGATTCAGCTCGAGAATGCGGGGTTCATCCAAACCGTCCAATCGAAAATCAACGCGGGCGTAGTCACGGCAACCCAAAGCTTCGAAAGCTTCCCGGGCAATTCTGCCGAGTTTTCGATGCATTTCTTCGTCTATGTGGGCAGGAATATCCAGCGGTGTGTGTTGGAAATCCTCCGATTCTATTTCCCACTTGGCATCATAGGTAAAGATGGGCCATACCCCGGGCCCCTCCCGTTCAAAGCGGATTTCAAATGCCGGCAGATTAACCAAACCCTCTCCCGCGCGCTCAATGACCACCACGCTGAATTCTCGGCCGGGAAGATACTCCTCCACCAGCACAGGCCCGCCGTGTTCCCGGAGAACATGGTCCACCCGTCGTACCAGTGATTCCTGACCGCTAACCACGCTGTTATGGTCAATACCCACACTGGCATCCTGCCCGGCGGGCTTCACGATGACGGGCCATTCGAAGGGGCAGGCAGGCACCCTTAGGTCGTTCAGGCACAGAAACCCGGCCACAGGCAATCCTGCACCAGTCAGCAGCCGCTTGGAGGATATCTTGTCCCTGGCAATCGACAGTGCGGGTGAGGGGCATCCGGTGAATGGAATTTCGAGCCATTCCAAAATGCCAGCCGCCGTGGCTTCAGTTCCTCCTGCATCTCCCAAGCCTTCAAAGAGGTTGAAAACCACCTCCGGCTTGCGTTCCTGTAGTTCCCGGACAAGAACCAAGGGGTCACGGCCGACGCCAAGGATATCAACGGTCATACCCGCAGCCCGAAGGGCTTTTCGGGTGTGTTCCACAATAAATTCCACCTCATGCTCGGATTCCTTGAGAGGGTGGTCCTGGGGAAGCACGGGTTGATTGAACAAAATCAAAACCCGAACAGGGTACTGGCTGAGGGGTTTGTCTTTTTTGTCCAGATGTAAATGATTTTCCAAGGATGTGAACGACTTGGAATCCGAAGGGCTGGGTGGTGTCGCTGTTTCACCCGAAACGGATCCAATCACCTCCCCTGATGCGTCAGACTCCGGCATTAACCCCCGTCCCCCTGGTTTACAGCTATTCCATGGCGCTGGGCGCAAGAAGCGATGACCCTTTGCAGGATTTCACTGTGAGGGATGCCATGCCCTTTGGAAAGGATGCAAAGGTCGCCAGTGGTTGGGTCCAGCCCCGGAAGGGGATTCACCTCCAGAAATACCGGTTCTTGGCCATTGCGGATCCGGAAGTCCATTCTGGAAATATCTCTCAGGCCTAGCTCATTCCAGACTCGATTGGCCGAGGTTTTGATCTTTTCAATGACGGGCGGAGCCAGTTGAGCCGGTGCCTCGTAACGAACCATCTCCTGCCAATTACGTTTGACTTCCAGGCTATAAACAAAACCTTCCGTTGGTTTTTGGGGAAGGATACGCATTACTCCCACCCAAGGCGATCCCGGTCCCAACAAACCAACCGTGACCTCATCCCCCTCAATGAACTCTTCCACCATGGCGGGCTGGCCGTAGGATCCCTGGCATTCGGAAATGGCCGACACCAAATCCGAATGATTACGGACAAGCGACCTGGTACGAATCCCTTTGCTTGACCCTTCCCAAGCAGGTTTTACCAAAAGGGGGTATGAACCTAGCCCATGAAACTCGAGTGTTTCCTGATCAGGGATAGGGCACCCTGGGGTAACAACGATTCCCTTGGGCACAGGAACGCCAACGGCTTGGACCAAGCGTTTGGTCCAAGCCTTGTCGAGGGCCAAACCGAGTGCTGAAGGATCGCTGCCAGTGCAAGGAATGGAAAGGATTTGGCAAACTGCCGGTACTAAAGCTTCCCTGGAACGGGAGGGAACCGTGCCTTCGGCAATGTTGAAAACCATGTCGACCGGGTCGGTGGTATCTGCCAACCTGCGAACGAGGGAGCTTCCATTTCCAAGGAGGGTGACTCGATGCCCTAGTGAGGCGATGGCCTGACGCAAAGCCTCGATAGTCTTTGGACTATCCAGCTCTTCCTGCCAATCATCTGGTTTGCCCTCGATCTGCGATTCATTTCGCAAATCAAAGGCTATGCCGATATGCACATGTCACCCGTGAAGAGCGCCGTGCCAAGCTGGTTAAAGGGAGCAACCGCCCCTGCCAGGCATGGATACAGCTTCACCGTCCTCGTCAGTTGTGTACCCGGTGGAACGGCTTGAATCAACCATCCGCAGGGCGCGGCGTTTGAGCCGCTCGGTGTTTTCGGGGATTAATACGGACCTTTGTCCGGTCAACAAGCTGCTGACACCCCGAGAAGGAGTGGGAGAAACCGTTGAAGGCTTATCCTGGGCTTGATAGCGAACCACCATGCCTTCGTAATTGCGCAAAATGACAGCATCGTCAGAGGCGCTGATTAGATAATTGGGCATGACGGGAATCTTGCCGCCACCGTGCGGGCTGTCCACCACATAAGTGGGGATACCCAATCCAGACATGTGGCCACGGAGCCCTTCGATGATTTCCAACCCTTTCCAAACCGAAGTTCGGAAATGCCCGGCACCAATCACGGGGTCACAGTGGAATAGGTAGTATGGGCGAACTTTGATTCTTAGCAGCGCACGTAGGAGTTTTCGTATGGTGCCAAGATCATCATTGACACCCTGTAAAAGCACGGCGTGGTTGTTGACCGGAATGCCGGCAGAAAGCAGCATTCGAACGCCCTTGGCTGCTTCGGGTGTCACCTCGCGGGGGTGGTTGAAATGAGTTTGAACCCAAACCTTGCCCGAGGAGGCCAGTAAATCAATCAATTCCTGATCAAACAGGCGCATGGGTAGGGTGACTGGTACCCGGGTACCCACACGCAGCACATCCACATGGGGAATGGCTGACAGTGATTCGATGAAGAATCGCAAACGGGTGGGGGAAAGTGTGAGTGCATCTCCACCGGAAAGAATCACATCCCGAATTTCAGGGTGACTGGCAACGTAATCAATCATCCGCTGGTCATCGCGGGTGATGGCGTCCCATCCACCGCGAACCATGGTTGCCCGTTTCCTGGTGCAGAAACGGCAATACATGGTGCAAACGTGGGTGGTTACCAGCAATGCCCTGTCCGGATATCGATGCGTCAGGCCAGGTACCGGGGAATCCAATTCTTCTTCCAGCGGGTCTTCCAGTTCATAACCGGATGGGTTTTCAAGCTCCTTGGAAGAAGGAACAGACTGAAGGCGAATGGGGTCAGCCGGATCGTTGGTGTCGATCAACGAGAAATAGTAGGGAGGAATGGAAGTCTTGTATTCCCTCTCCAGTTCGCCCAAAGACTGTATTTCCTCGGGAGGGAGATCAAGCAGGTCGCGCAGTTGACGAACAGACCGAATGGCATTTTGAGATTGCCAGCGCCAGTCATTCCATTGCTCTTCAGGCACATCCGCCCAAATTGGATGGCGGCGGGGTTTCCCGGGAGGATCGTCATCATCGATGGGTGCGACAGTGAAGACAGACTTGCGGGTCGCACCGTGCGCGGTGGCATTCGACTCAAGAGGACTCATGCTCTCGAAGGCCTCATCCCTGCTGGTTGCCGCGGGTGGGGTTCGTCATGAACCCTGGCCTCGCACAGCTGCATGCGGACCCGACAACCATTGTGAGAATGGTAATCTTGCGCTCCTAAAAAGCAAGATCATGTTGAGTGCGGAAATGGTCTGAAAAACCAGCCTGTTTGGCTATTAAATAACAAAAAAGATATTTGAAATAAAAAATATTGGTCCGGCGCGTCAAATTTGGCAGTCCTTGTGTTTTTATCCTTGTTTTTCAGTGTTTTATTGAAATTGGGAGTTGCGATTGCGGTTGGGTTTCGGTTGCCGGATGCGGGTGAATGGCAGTCGGTCGGTGATGTGGTTCGTGAAGTTGCCAGATTTTCATCGCTGAAAATTTTCAAAAATTTTTTGTCGTATTCGGCCAGTTGGGTCACTGTCGATGATCTATTTGGCAGGGCAAAGGTTTGTATGGCGTCAGTTGTGGAGTCCATCCTTTTTTGGTTGTGGGACAGATGCCATCCGTTGAGGTGAAGACCTGCTGAAAGAGTCTGACAAGCGATACCCAAACTTATGGATGAGGGAACTGAATTCGGTTCCGGTTGGGTAAGCAGCCTTTGCCGATAAATCGCATGTTGCCAACAAGGCCACGGCGGCCAGGTTGGTTGTTTGGATAAATGATTAGGTTGTTTCCGGGAAGAAGAAAACCACTGAAAAGGCTTAAAAACAAGGCATTTTGCAACTCCGGCCCGGAAGGCCCTTCCAAAGCGTATTGATTGGAACTTAACGAGTGAGCAAAGAACTTTTGTTTGATAACCGGGACACTATTGGCAAATCGAAATCGTACCCACCGAGGGCAGGATGCCTGTCGAAGGGTAGAATAGGTAATCTTGTGGGAATGAGGTAAGGCTGCACCCGGGAGGAGTGGCACATGGCACGAATGGCTCCGGCATTACTTGGTTTCCTGATGGCTGGATTGGCAATCGCTGCAGATGCTGATGCGCTGATTCAAAAACTCCGTTCAAGCAATGTGGATGAGCGCAGGGAGGCCGCACGCGGCTTGGCTGAAATGGGGCCGGAGGCCAAGGCGGCAACCAAAGCCCTCACCCTTTCTCTCTCAGACAAAGATCGTTTTGTCCGCAGGTTTTCAGCGCAGGCATTGGGTGCAATTGGAGTTCCAGCCTCGGCCCAAGGGGTTGAACCGCTCGGTAAACTCCTGGTTACCTCAGGTGAATCCAAAGAAGTGCAGGAGGCCGCTGCAACCGCTTTGGGAAAAATGGGCACCAAAGCTGTAGATCCCCTGGTGGCCGCCTTGAAAAACAAGAAACTCGATAACTCAGTGAGGCAGAAGGCTGCAGAATCCCTTGGAAATCTTAATGAGTCGGCTGTCCCTGCGGTTCCTGCTCTGATCAAGGCGTTGGAGGATCCTGCGGTCCGTGCGTCCGCTGTAGGCGCCATAGGCCAAATTGGCCCACCCGCCAGGAGTGCGGAAAAGGAATTGCGTGAAATTCTCGAGGATAAATCCCTGCGGCGGGATAAGGCCCTCCGTGCATCTGTTCAAAACAGTCTGAAAAAAATCGGTGGTAAGCCTGGAGTTCCCTCCAAAAACTAAATGTTTATATGTGGCAATTGGATAAAATGGGGTCCATGGTGAAAAAAGGTCGCGGGCGGTTGATTCTTCCCGGTGTCAGTAGTCAGGTATGGGATCGTATCCAATCGGAGAATGCGATCCGGGAGGATGAGCAGGCGGCTCAGGCTCGTAACAATCAGGATGCAAGATGGGTCTTGGATCGCGTTCCGCCGGAGGGACGGCTTCTGGATTTGGGCTGTGGATCCGGACGGTTGCTGGAGATGCACTTGGGGCGCCATGCCGACCACGCCAAAGGCTGGGCCTTGGGAGTGGATTTATCTTGGCCCGCCCTTCAGTCGGCAAGGCAGCGTTTGCTGTCGGCTGGTTTGGTTCCAAGGCTGGTCCAGGCCAATTTGGTGGACCTCCAGTGCCTGAAGGGTGCGCAACTGGATGCGGCAGCTTGCCTTTTCAGCACCTTGGGAATGATCAGGGGTTATGGAAATCGACTACGGTTTCTTTCTGGTGTTTTTGAAGCGCTTCGCCCGGGGGGTTTGATTATTCTCCACGCCCACGCCCGGTGGTGGCACCTCACCACAGCCCAAGGGAGGGCTTGGCTACTGCGGGACGTGTGGGCGAGATGGTTGGGGAAAGAAAACGCAGGGGAGTACCGCTCGCACAATTGTCCCCCGCAAGTCCCAAGCTTGGGCCATTTCACCAAGGGTGAGTTGATTCATTTGGTGAAAATGGCAGGCTTCCAACCGGTTGAGTGTTCGAGGTTGGAAGCTGACCAAGCCCAAGGAAAAAAGACTGACAAAAGCATTGCTTGGTATGCAAGATTGCTACCTGCTCATGGGTGGCTGCTTGCAGCCCGAAAATGAGCTTAGACCTCCAAGGCCGTGTTAGCCAAATCAATCGCTATTTGGGTCATTCGGTCCAATTGCCCGATCAATCGATGACCACCTGTTCGGGTGAGAACCAGCTCAGCATTGCCTGCGAGAAGTTTTAAGGTTTCCAAACTTTCCTGGTAATCAATCACATCGTCATCCATGGCGTGAAGAATTCGCACCGGGCAACCCAGTCTTCGGGCAAGTAACGGGTAGGGATGAGCTTCCGACTCCTCCACCATGCGCCAGGAAAGCCGCGTGGTCGAAATGCCACCTTGGTAGTCGTGCCAGCCTGTTTTCCACCACATTTTTCCGGCACCCTGAGCCGCCTTCTCCACCCTGCTTAAAATCGTGTTGCCAAAACGCCAAGCTGGGGCAACCAAAACCAATCCCTGCACTTTTTTTGGATGAAGGGCGGCATGCCACGCGGATGCGTAACCTCCCATGCTGGAACCGATCAATATTCGGGGCCCGGTATGCCAGGTGTCCAAGTGGGTTGCGATGACATCCATATCCACAATCAGGCTGGAGTGGCAAAGGCCAATCAATGGATGTTCCGGTTTTCCGGTGATTGTGGGCGAGGACTCACCGTGGCCCCGGAAATCAAAGCTAGTGAAGGACCAGCCTAGCCTGACCGCAGTTTCCAGGAGGGATCCAGCCTTGTTTCCCATCCTTTCGGATTGAAAACCGTGCACAAACCAAAACAGGGGAGCATCTACTTTCCCCCGGTATTCGGTGCCTGCCAATATTCCGTTGCCCTCATCGGGCCGGATAGTCAGGCGAACGTTCTGCGTTTGGATTCGGTTTATTTCAATGAAAGGCGATGCCATTCAGGACCTTTCCATGAAAACGTTTTGCGGGAGTTGAGGTGTGTCAGAAGTTCTTGGCAGAATGAAAGGAGAAAGGGAGGGAGGATGGTCCCTTTTTCGACAACCATACGGGTGATTTGGACCGCTTCACTGGTTGATGGTTTTGATCCTTTTCGAGCCAGGCAAAAGGCGAGCGAAAGTTCGCAGCGTGGGCAGTGATCACCGGTCCGGTCCTTGGCTTGGCGGGCCAGCAACACGGCCTGCTCGGGGTTACCTCCCAAATCGGGTGGGGCACACGCCAAGACAAGTGCCCGGGTCTCTAGGGCCCATGATTCCTCCTGTGCTTCTTTTACAACTTTGGCGGATTCTGCGAGTGCCTGCTTCCACTTTTCGAGGACCAGCCAGTGAAGAATACGTGCTCCCTGCCAAGGAAGAAAATCCGATTTCTGCAACAGCAATTTTTCCAGCCGCGTCAGGCTTCGGGCCGCAGAACTGAACGCCATGGCTTCTAGCCATTCGCCCCAGCAGACCTGCCATTCTTGGTTGGAAGATTCCTCTAGCTGCGCCAAAAGTGATTTGGTTTCCCGCTTGCTGCCTTGGGAGAGGCTGATTAGCAACTTGATGCGAATCTGTTCAAAAACATCCAATTTGCCCGCTTTTGTTGAGTCTTCCATCAAGGATCGGGCCTTGGCCAACTGGCCTGGGTTGCCCTCTTCCAAAAGCACCAAGGCTTCCAGGATTTCCCTGTGGGACGCCTCGAGGGATTTGCCAGACATTTCCAGAAAATCTCTGGCTGCTATTGTCCTTTGAAGCTTTGCCAGTGTCCGGACCTTTCCGGCCAATCCGAGCGGATGTTCCGGTGCCAGACGGAGTACCCCTTCCCATTGGCGGAGGGCTCCCTCCAAGTAACCCTGATTTTCAAGCGCTTCCGCCAGCAACGGCATAAAGTCCAAATCTTGAGGTGCCTGAATCATCCATTCTTCAAGCTTGGGGATGATTTCAGCGTGACGCTGCAGGCGATTTAGAACCCGACACCACATCAGGCGTGTTTTTTTATTTCCAGGAGCCAATTCCAGGGCCTTGTTGCAATCTTCCAAAGCCATCCTGCCCTGATCCAAAACGAGTCGGGCCTGGGCGCGACCTACCAGTGCGCGAGCCGAACGCCGATCCAGGCGGGCCGCTTGAGAGAAAGCGATGAAAGCTTCCTTCGGTTTACCCAGAAGGATTTTCAATTCGCCCAGGGCCAAGTTGGCTTGCAGGGCCAGGGGTAAGGGGTCTGCCAGCTTGTTTTCCTGTGCGGCCCGCAGATCCTCTAGCACCAGTTTCAATTCCCGCTTGTCAGGTGCGTGGTTTTGGGAGGATTCCCAATGGCGCACCCTTTCCACTCCGCGCCGCAGCCGGGCTTGGGGTATGTCCTGATCAGAAATCTCGACCTGCGCTGTGATTTCTCCTGGTTTGCCGGGTTCGTTACCTTCCAGTTCTGCATGGTTTTGGGGTGGTGGAACCAATGAAATGGTTTGGACGCCGCCATCCCTGCTTTCATTTGCCAAGATTATTTGGTCAACCAGGTGTTTGCTTTCTGATTCCCTCCCGAGGTCTTGAAGCAGGTCGGCATGGAGCAAGATAGCCAATCCCGGGATTGGTTTGCCTTGCGAAGCCATTTCGGTAAGCAGTTGTCGTTGTTCCCTTTCGCCTTCCAGGAAATTACCCGCGCGGGCAAGGGCTCGTACCCGTGCCATGCGAACCAGGGGCGAGGAATCCAGTTGGACTGCTTTCATCGTGTCTTTGAGGGCATCGCTCAGCCGGCCCTGCTTTTCAAAGACCACGGCCCGTTCCATAAGAAACCTGGCCTGATCCCCTTTGGGGAGGAACGCACCATGGATCAGTGCCTTGCCCCATGATTCGAGGCACCCGTTCATGTCCTCCAGGTGCCCTTGGGTCTGGGCAAGCATGACCCACAGGTGAGGATTATCCGGCTGGATACGCACGGCTTGCTGTAGCTCTTCCAATCCCTCCAGGTGTTGGCCTAGGGCGTTGAAAGCTTTGGCCCGTTCTGCCCTCAGTGTGAGGTCCTGGGGATGTTTGATCACGGCGCCCTGAGTCAATTCCAGGACTTCCTTGGGTCTCAGATCTCCTCCGAGCAAACGGGCCAGCAGTGCGGTTGGTTCCACTTGGTCGGGTTGCGCATCAGCCGCCAGACGCAGGTCGGCTTCAGCCTCCGCTTGCTTGCCCATGTGCATCCGGCAAAAGGAACGGCCAGTCAGGGCTGCTGTGTTTAGGGGAGCCAGGTCCAAGCAACGATTCCAAAAGGATTCCGCTTCCAGGAAGCGGTTGGCGTTCCCCAAGGCTTCGGCATGTTCGCCCAAGGCGGTCAGATCCGTCGGATCCTCGGCTACCGACTCCGCCGTTGCAAGGATTCCATGTTCTTTTTCACGGGCCTTCAACTGTCCGAGGATTTCAGGGCCGGCGAGTTTTTCCAGCCAGTCTCTGAACTCCAGAAGGTGCTTCAATCGTGGGGCTTGGGACCAGCAGGCTGCCTTTTCCACCAATTCGCGCCAAGCGTCCCCAAGTCCGTGGGCCTGCCACTCCAAGGGAGATGGTTTGAGGGTCCCGGTGAGGGCAAATGCGGTCAACAATCCCATGCCATAAACGTCTTGGATGGGGCCGAACCATTGCGGCCCCCTGGGTTTGCCGAGGGATTCAGGGGGAAGGGTGGCGGCAAAACGTGCGGCGGATCGCCCGAGTTCGGTTTTTCCTTCCAGTTCCGGTTGGGCTAACAGGGCATGCAACAGGGTTCTGGAGGGGATTTGATCTGCCCCGTGAAGGAGGACTCGCCATCGTTTGATAGTACCTTGGGGACCCCAAGGTGCCAGCAACACGTGGCCAGGTCTGAGGGATTTGTGGACCAAACCCCTGGCATGGGTAGCAAGCAGGCCATCTGTCAGGGACCAGGCAATTCCAAGCCATTCCAATTCAGAAAGTGGGCCCTGAGCGGAAACAATCTGTTCCAGGCTCGAACCTGGCCTGTAGCGGCTAACCCGTACCATCCGTCCATCTGGCCCGGGTTCGACCCGGATAACCTTTTCCAGGGAAGGGTGGTCCATTTGCTGGGCCAGCATGGAATTGCATAGCTGGAGAAACGCCGACTGGTCCCCCTGGCCTGCGGGTGGGAATTTGAGGATCCGCTGCTTGCCTGATTGGTTTTCCCGTGCAAGCCATGTAGAACCAGTCACCCCGGCACCCAGAACCGCCTCCGTTTGGTACTGGTTGGTTGGGGCCATCGCGCTGCCCGGAAACCTTTTGCAAATGGACTTTTCAGCCTCCTGGGCCCGATGGAAATCTCCCTCCAACAGGGCCAGGTTTCTTGCGCCAACAAGGGCCTGTTGATGGATTTCCGGGGAAACGCCGTCCGTGGAAAGCAGAGAAAAATACTTCCTCGCAGATTCAAAATCCCGGGCAGCAACCAACAAGAGGGCGGTGCATAGTTTCAGGTGCGGAAGGGAGTTTTTCTGCCCTTCGCCAGCCTCCTGAATTTTTCTGTCCAAATGAAGAATGGGCAGGCGATCCTGATCCCGTTTGAGGACCCAAAATAATCCGGCGTGCGGGGGTCCCCCGTCCAATCGATGACGCAGGCAGAGTTGGTGCGCCATGTCGTAAAGGTCAACATGCGAGCGACCATGGACATCACGCTCCACCAAAAGATCGGTTCTACTCAACCCCGTTTACTCCCACCGGCGAATCGTTTGCGAAATCTGCAAGCCTTGAACAGACCTGCCACTGGCAGTCTTGCATGCACGGCATGTTGCTTCACCATATAATTCATTTGTTAATTTAACGGGTTTTGGCAAAGAGGGTATGCCCGTGGCTGGCAAAAGAATGGTTTCTCAATCTGCTAAACGGCTCATTGTGATCTTGGGCCTTTTGGCGGGCATCAATCGGCATTTGTTGGCAGGTCCAACCACTATCACCTGGCACGGTCAGTCATTTTTTGAATTGGTTACCCCGGGTGGCGTTCGCCTGGCATTGGATCCCCATGCGATTGAGAGTTATGGCAGGCGTTCTTTGAAAGTGGACGTGGTTTTGTTGAGTCATCGACATACTGACCACAACCGGATGGACTCGATTGAAAACGCCATGCAAGTCAAAGTGTTGGAGGGCTTGAAACCAGCCGGATCGGGCGGCAGGACTGTTTTCAATCCGGTCGACGAAAAAATCAAGGATGTGCGGGTCCGGGACATTTCCTGTTTCCATGATTCCGTTCAAGGGATGAAGCGCGGTTTGAACTCGATTTGGGTGATCGAGGTGGAAGGACTTCGCATAGCCCACCTGGGTGATTTGGGTCATTTGCTGGACGCGCCTCAACTCCAAGAACTGGGGCGAGTGGATGTGCTGATGATCCCAGTAGGGGGTGTATACACCCTGAACGGGCTGGATGCCAAACGGGTGGTTGACCAAATCAAGCCGACTCGATTTGTCATTCCCATGCATTACGGGACACGGGTTTATGCTGATTTGCTTGGCCCTGATGCTTTTTTGGGTGAGTTTGAAGACAGTCAAATTTTGCGTATCAAAGGAAATACATTGAGTCTCGAACCGGGGAAAAAAAACGAGGGCTTCAAAGTAGGCCTATTGGGCTTTGAACCTGCGGGAAAGCCATGATCAACTACAATGTTGAAGGATAGTTAAGACCTCGATGGACTATAGGCTTTTGCAGAGATTTCAGGAGCGGACCGATGGCAGGTGTGAATCCATATATCGAGCAATCAAAAGCGGAAAAGCCTAACCAGAAATACACGGTCACTTTTCTTCCAGCAGGCAAAACATTTGAAGTCGACCCTGCCAAAATCCCGTATGACCGTACCGGCCTGCCCGGCAGCATTTTGGATATTGCCGAAGGGGCTGGGATTGAGATTGATCACGCGTGTGGGGGTGTGGCGGCTTGCTCCACCTGTCATGTGATTGTGAAAAAGGGACTGAAATCTTGCAATCAAGCCACAGATGACGAACAGGACATGCTGGACGATGCCCGGGGAGTGACTCTCGAATCTCGTTTGGCTTGCCAGTGTGTTCCCAACGGGTCCGAACCAGTCGAAGTAGAGATTCCATCCTGGAGTAGGAATCTTGTTCGGGAAGGACATTAAAAAGCCGGCTTGGACCGTTTTTCCCTAGGGTTCCTCGGGAATCTCCTGAACCTGCTCAATGACCGGATAAGGAGGCTCAACCTCCGGGTTGAACAGATTGGCCAAAACCACCTTTTCCAGAAAGGGGCTTTGGTATGCACCGTAATGACCCCCATCATTGTTCAATCGTTTCTGGCTCTGGTGCCATGGGTAATGGCGCAGTTTTTCCCTCACTAGCGCTTTTTCCTCTTGGGTGATGGGTTTGGGTTCAAAACCCCACCTGCCAGCGGCTCGAATGCTTGCCGTGTCATACTGGCAACCAAACATCCGGACCATCAGGCCCAGAATCACCCAGTCCTGGTCACTACACCAGACATGCACCCCGTGTTTGGAAGCGCGGATAGATCCAATCAGGTCCACCTTGCTGGAGCAGGAAGGAAGCATCACCGTGATTTTTTCCAGCGTTTCAGGAGGCAATTCGCTGGCGGCGTGCAAGGCGATTCCACAACCGGCGCTGTGCCCTGCCAAATAAACTTTGCCAGAGGGATTGGCCTGCTTCCAGGCAAGGATTTGGCTGGCCAAACGGCTGGCCATGGCGTTGGCCCAAAGGAAATCTCTCTGGTCAGCGATGTACCGCCGGTGACCATGTGACCAAAGGAACGGTCTCACATCCACATCGGGATAGTGGTCCATGCAAGCGCGGATACAAGCGTTTGAAAATGTAAAAAATTGTCCTGCCCCATCCACGGCCATCAAAAGCCTGGGGCAATTATTCTGGGCCTTGTTTTTCAGTTCCAAAGATTGGACGGAATCCTTCGTGGAACCATCCGATGGCCAGGCAATGGACTGAATCACAGGGGGAATAACTGATTCGCGGGTGGATTGGCACAGGGGCATCCACAGCAGGAAAAGAAGTGCGGACATACCTTCCACCACCCCGGCGCTTTCACAAGGAAGCGTGTCTTGGGTTGTATCGGATGGTAGTGGTAAGTGCCCTATAACTGAATTGGCGTGATTTTCTTGAACCGTCAAAAAATGCCGGAAAATTTTGTCCAGCTTGGCTAATTTTGCAAGTTTGGGCTGTTTGGGTTGTCTTTCCTGCCAAGATCTTGGGCAGAATGATCCTCACTCGGCACCAACCAATCCTCCGGGGATGCATCGGCCATAAACCTTTTTAATCCAGCATCCATGACCGCCGAATCAGGCACTACTTCCAAGGGGGTGTATCGCGGGTGATGGGAATCCTTGTAAGGATCGTTACTGGCGGCGTTGTAACAGCAGATCATGGACCAGCGTGGGTGATTGCTTTGGTTTTGGTCTGACCGATGCAGGAGATTGGCGTGGAAAAACAAACCGTCTCCGGGTTCCATTTCCACAGGCACCACGCCCTGTCTCTGGATGAGTTGGTTCACCCTTTCCATGTCGGCGCCTGCCTGTTCCCCTGTCAAAACATGATCGATCCGTCCCGCATGGTGGGATCCGGGGATAACCTGAAGGCAGCCATTTTCCAGGCGGGAAGGATCGACAGCGATAAACAGGCTGCAAAGGTGCGGAAAAAGCACCCCATTTTGGTACCAGTAGCCGTAATCCTGGTGCCAAGCCCAAGCCCCGCCAACACGCGGATCCTTCATGATCATCTTGGAGTGATAGTGGTAAACTTCGCCCCCCAGAAGTTTTTCCATCGAACGCACGACTCGCTCGCACCGGGCGAACATCCCATAGAGGCCTTTTCCGGGATGGTTCCACAGGGAAAGTCGGACTGTTCCACCCTCTCCATCCGCCCGACCGAAACTGCGGCGGTCCAATTCATGATCTTCACGGGCGGCAGATGAAAGCGCGCCAATCTCTTCCGGGTTGAAAAGACCACGAGCGAGGACAAAACCGTTCCGGCCAAATTCCCGGACCTGATTGTCGTTCAGAGTGAGGTCACGCATGGGAAACTCCGGCCCGATGAAATTCCCTGAAAAACAAGCAATTTCGGAGAGATAGCCATTCAGCCAATGATCGAACGGCGCTGGGAGAGGTAGTCCCAAACCACATACCGGTCCAATTCATTACCACCGGGAAAGAAAACGCGGCCGTTGGTGCTTCTGGCCATCCGGTAGGCGAACTGGACGTCTTCCGAGGTTTGATTCCAAGTCTGCAGGAGAAAGATGTTGATAGTGATACCTTCGCGGTGGCAAAAATTGGCTTCGCGCAGGGTCGCCTCCTCTGTCCTTGGGTCGGGGGGATACAGCAGGTAAAGGTGCTCCCCCTCGAAATGGGCGGTTGGCAAACCGTCGGTTATCAGGATCACCTGCCGGTTGGGTGTATCCTGATTGGCCAGGAAGCGCCTTGCCAGCGACAAGCCATGTTGGATGTTGGTGAAGTGTGGGGGAATCTGGGATTCCGTGATTGCCGGGTTGGACATGTCTGCCCTGAGGCGAACCACCGGGTCAAACAGGGTGACAGGCTTGGGCATCAACTCCGCCACCTCGGAAAAATGCCGTGGTTTGGCGAATGAGTACATCTCGATGAATTGCAGGTAATCACCAGGGAATTCGGAGTGGATCAAGCCCTCGAGGGCCAACCCCATTCTTTTCACCTGAATGTACTGGCCGTCGTATCGCATCGATCCGCTCATATCCAGCAAAACAACGGTCGCGCAACGCGGCTGTTTGCGGGTACGGTGAACTTCCATGTCACGGATTTCCAGGCGTACGGGGGAAACTCCTCCCGTACGGACCATCGCGTTGACAAAAGAACCGGGCAAATCGAGATTCGAAGGGGAGTCCCCGAACTCAAAGGGGCGAGTTTTGGCCATTTCCACGGCCCCATCACCCTCCACGCCCACCGGGTGCCTTCCGCTCCGGGAATCACGCAGTTTCTCAAAGATTTGGCCAAGGATTTTGTTTTGGAACAGCCGGTAGGCCTTTGGGGTGAGTTTCAGCCCCTGATCATCCCGTTCGATGCCTTGGCGTCTGGCCAATTCCTGGAGGAGTTCCTGAATTTCCTGCTGGATTTTCCCCAAAGATTCCAGGTCTTCCGGTTCGGTGAATCGCGCCATTTCATCCAGGTCGATCACGCCGATTTGGGCAGTCTTTTCCGCCTCCTCCAACTGGTTCAGCAGCCTGTCAATGGTTTCAAGCATCTGCTTGATTTCCAAAGCCAACGGCACGTCCATCGGCTGTTGTCCGGTGAACTGGTATTTGGCAACCAGTTCCTCGATCTGGTATTTTTCGCCCAGCCGTTCCATGAGGTTCAACAGCGCCATGGCTGGCGGTGATTTTTCATCCTTCAGCCTGTACCAGAGGTCCTCCAACTCGGCCAGTTGTTCCTCACGGAACGCCCTTGCGAAATCTCCCTTCAGTTTCGAGGGAAGTTGCACTTTGCGCCCCGCATCGAGAAATGCCTCACGCGCTTCCAGCATAACCTCGTCGGTGGAATGAGTTTCCAGGATCTTTCTTTTTTTCTCCTGCAGGATTCGACGGAGAGAGTCGATGCTGGGGCCGAGGTTGGCCAATTGCGAGGGGTCGATTCGCACAGCCCGGGCCAGTTCCTCTTCTGTCAGGCGTCGCATGCTCCCGGTGGAGAGCAAATGGTCGAAAGCCGGTGAGACCATGTCGGGCGGTGGTTGATTCGGACTGGGAAAACGGACCGGATCAAAGCGCAGGTAAGTATGGATGATCCCGCCCGCAGTGTTCCCGAATTCGGTTTGAACGCTTTCCGCTCCAGCGTCATTCGGGGGCAGGTAATTTGTCATGGGAATGCCCGCAATCAAGGTAAACAGGGGACCCGCTTCAGCGGACCTCGTAACTGATTCGACCGTGTTTTTGGTGACGGCTGATCCGGTCGGTCGCGTGCAAACCAGCCAGGACGAATTCCAGGCAGGAGGCCCTGACCGCCAGGTTTTCAGCGGCATTGACCTCGAAAGCTTTCGCCCAGGCTGCCGGTACTCTTTGGAGCCTTTCGCCGTAGGTTTCCGAGGGCAGCATGTCACCCACTTCGATTTTCACTCCCTTGTTGAATACCTCGACGATATTGTCCAGGCCGGCCTTGTCCACGTATTCACTAAACACCTTGCCCACGGCATCGGCGAGAATGGATTCCAAAACCTGCTTTTCAGACATTTGCTGGCTTCCCATCATGTCCAATTCCAATTTCCCAAGGGAGGAACTGGTTAGGTGTGCCAAGTCTGAAATGCGGGGAACCGCAGGATTTTCCCCAAGCAGGATGCCGCGCCTACGGGCGCTGGCAACCATCACACGGTAGTTGGCGATCGAAAACCGGGCGCTTACTCCGGAATGGTGGTCGATGTACCTGGACTTGCGGGCCGAAACACTGATCTGTTCGACGATTTCCTTCATGAAGGGAGGGACTAGAACCGGGTACGCGCCCCCGAGGTCCACCCCTGATTGTTCCTCCATGATCTCGATGCCCAGCGCCCGTTCCAGAGGGTAATGCGTTTGGATCAAGCTGCCGATCCGGTCCTTCAACTGGGGGATAACTTTACCGGATCGGTTGTAGGTGGATGGGTTGGCCGAAAACAGCAAAAGGATGTCCAAGTCGAATTTCACGGGATAACCACGGATTTGGACATCCCGCTCTTCCAGGATGTTGAACAAAGCCACTTGCACCAGTTCATCCAATTCCGGCACCTCGTTCATCGCGAAGATGCCGCGATGCATCCTGGGGATCAGCCCGAAACTGATGGCCTCCTCGGTGCCTAGGCTCACCCCTGAGGCCAGCTTGCCCGGGTCGATTTCTCCCAGAACATCCGCAAACTTGGTGCCGGGGGCCAATCGTTCAGCGTAGCGTTCGGAGCGCGGCCACCATCCGATTTTGACCTTATCGGCCGGGGTGGATTGGATCAGCCGCTTGCCAGCTTGGGTGATCGGCTGGACCGGGTCCTCATGAACTGGAATTCCCGGGTGGTCGAGGAAAGGTACCGCATCATCCAGGAAACGGGCGAGGGAGCGCATGATCCGGCTTTTGGCTTGCCCTTTTTCACCCAGAAACAACATGTCATGGCCGGCCAGGATAGCCAGACTGATTTCGGGCAGCACCGTGTTGTCATACCCGACAACGCCGGGAAACAGGGTTTCCCTTTTGGCCAGGGCGTTGATGAAGTTGGTCCGCACCTCCTCCTTCACGGAACGAGATTTGTTCCAGGGAGAATTCCGAAGTTCGGACAGGGTTGCGGGGCGTTCGTGATTCAACGGACTTCACCTTTTTTGAAACAGGGCCCAACTTTTCCGGGAATCCCAGGGTCTGATTGGGGCCCCGGCAGAACCTCGAGTCATCATAGGCTCGGGAAAGGCGCAAAGGTCAAAGAATCACTGACCAGTTTGAAACAGTGACTGACCGGGCTCCTCGCAAGGGGTAAGGTTCAGTCTGGGTAGTGGTCTGGCAGCGGTTTTTTTATTTGGCCAGGCGGGGGGATCACCACGGAGTCCGAGCCCTCATCCTCCCCGCCCGGTGGCAAGCTTTGCGGGGGCTGGGAGCGAACAACCGGTTCCATCCGAACGGTTTGGTTCAAGGGGCCAGCAGGGATGGGTTGACGAGGTTTTTCCTGTCGGGGTTCATCAATCAGTGTGATTCGGAAAACAGATCCAGCGACGCTTAACTGATCATCGGTGGTCAGGTTAGATCTTCTTATCCTTTGGCCGTTGACGCGGGTTCCGTTGGTGCTTCCCAAATCGCGGACCATCACCTGGCGGCCGTCACAAAATAACACACAATGCAGCTTGGAAACGCTTTTGTCCTCAAGCTTGAGGTCGCATTCATCCTGCCTGCCAATAACGGTCAACTCCCGCTCCAATTCGATTGGGCGGCCACCATTCACGGGAGTGAGCTGGATTCGCATGAACCAAGGCGATTCCGGTAAGTACCATGACCCAAAGGTGGCTGGGATGGCACAAGAATATGCCAGCCATGGACTTCAGACAAGTTAGCATGCGCGGCTTAACCGATCCACACCAAGCTGCAGGGCCTGGAAGTTATGTTTCAGGCCAGATTGAGGGTTCCCCGCGTCAGCCCCAAACGGTGATCCACCCGAAGCCGGCGCCAAAGGCCGGTGCCAGATTCCTGCCCGGCAAGCACCAAAGAGTATCCCTCCACAAGTGCCCGGGTATCGTTGATCCCTTGGTCCAACAGTTCAATCCGGAACCACCGGACACCCAGTTCCTTTAGTTTGGGCAGGTGTTCTGAGGCGGATTGGGCCTTCGCGTTGTAAACCGTGTTTCGGCAGCCAGCATCCACCAGCACCGGGAAACGCATGCCCGCCGGGTCATCCAGAACAATTCGGTGGCCTTCACAAGGCCTCCCGCAGTCCAGATGGGATTTACCTTGGGAAAGGTTGGCAGCATACAGGCAATGCTCCGTGTGAAACATGGGCATGCAAAGATGGGCGACAAACTCAATGGCACCCGGATGGACATGCCGTAGCATGGACTCGAATTGGGCCCAGTTCAAATCCTGACCCGGGGTCCAACGGTGCACTCCGTGTCCTTCAATCCAGGCTGCGGACAGGTCGTTGACCACATTCAAGGTCAGGTCAGCAACCCGTTGTATGGATGGCGCTTCCCGGGCGAAAAGGTCCAGTGTGGCCAGGTTGCGGGCCAAAACCGCATCGGGGGCAAGCCGCAAAGCCCGTGCGATCAGGGCTTCTTCACCCGGTTTGACTACGCGCAGAGGGGCTATTCCCACGGGCAAACCTGATTGGCGGCCTACCTGCAGCCCGGATTCCCAGTGGCGAGGGTCCTCGAAATCGAGCCAAAGGAGGGCTGGTCGGTCCAATTCCCTGTGTTGCCAATCTGCCACTGCCTTCACTTGGTCCAGCGTTCGGGCGAGGATAACCAAACGGGCTTTGGTTTCCACTTTG
>CAWUOE010000003.1:0-31079 GCA_963923355.1 uncultured Gemmataceae bacterium
AAGGGCCCGAACCGGGCATTCAGGCGCTGTGGGACCGGGGAGAACCTTCCCCGGCCTATGTGTACCGACGGGGGGACCCCAACCAGCCGACCACACTGGTGGGTCCCGGCGTGCCCTCGGTGCTCACCGATGGCAAGACACCATTCCCTGCGCAACCGCCCTGGCCGGGGGCCAAAAAAACCGGAAGGCGGCTGGCCTTTGCACGGTGGCTGACCAGACCGGACCACCCGCTCACTGCCCGTGTGATGGTTAACCGGATCTGGAAACACCACTGCGGCACAGGGATCGTGCCCACTTTGGCGAACTTCGGCAAGACCGGGGCGGCACCCACCCATCCGGAGCTCCTGGATTGGTTGGCCATGGAATTTGCCAATCCGTCTGAGCCGGGTGGGGAGCCGTGGAAAATCAAGCGGATCCATCGGCTCATCATGACCAGCGCCACCTACAGACAATCTTCCGCCGTCACTCCGGGTCTCCAATCGGCTGACCCGACCAATGCGCTCCATTCCCGGGCCCGCCTTGTGCGTCTGGATGCCGAGGCTTTGTACGATGCGATGTTGATGGTCTCAGGCAGGCTGGATGAGACCCCGGGCGGTCCGGCTGACGCCGTCAAGGCGCGCGCCGACGGTCTGGTCACCCCCGTCGGCTCGTCCAAGGGGTGGCGTCGGCTGGTCTATGCGCAACAGATACGCAAGCAACCTGCCAGCCATGCCGAGCTGTTCGATTTCCCCCAGATGAACCCCAACTGTGTCGAGAGGCGAGATTCCACGGTGGCAACCCAGGCCCTTCACCTGCTGAACAACAGCATGGTCGCCCAACTCGCGGGGGAATTGGCCAAACGGGTGGAGGAGGAAGCCGGCGAGGATCCGGCCAAGCAAGTGATGGCCCTGTACATCCGGGCCCTCAGCCGCCCCCCCACCGAAACCGAACGGGACCTTACCCTCCAGGCGATCATTGACCTTCGATCCGCTTGGGAAAGGCAGGGAGGTCCCGCTCAGGTTGACCGGGCTGCCAGCCGTTTGAAGGCCCTGACCACGGTTTGCCATGCGATCCTGAACTCAGCGGCATTTTTGCATATCGATTGAGGCGAACCATGCCGGATCCAGCCGGGGACACAGCGAAATGCCCGCCCACGCGGCGCGACCTGTTCCACACGGTCTCCTCCGGGGTCCTTGGGGCGGCGCTGGCCGCGCTTCTGCGCGCCGATGGTCCGCAGGACGACTTGGTGCACTCGGACCTGCGGCCACGCATGCCCCATTTTCCCGCGCGGGCGAATGCCGTCATCCACCTGTTCCAGAATGGCGGTCCCTCGCAGATGGACCTGTTTGACCCGAAGCCAGAACTGGACCGCCTGCATGGCAAGAGTTACGCGGACAAGCTTGCCGGCGAGATCGAGTTTGTCAGTGCCGCCGGGTCCATCATGCGCAGCCCGTTCCGTTTCCGGCGGCACGGGCGTTGTGGCGCCCCGATCTCCGACGCGATGCCGGCCCTCGC
Organism: uncultured Gemmataceae bacterium; assembly: GCA_963923355.1. GTDB lineage: Bacteria > Planctomycetota > Planctomycetia > Gemmatales > Gemmataceae > UBA6894. The sequence continues at coordinate 1,495 of CAWUOE010000003.1, forward strand.
CGGGGTGGTGGATGAGCTCACCTTTATCCGCTCGATGCACACCACCAGCATCACACACGAGCCGGCGGTCTACATGATCCAGTCGGGCAAACTGACACCGGGTCGGCCCACCTTGGGGTCTTGGGTGACCTACGGATTGGGCAGCGAGAACCAAAACCTGCCTGCCTATGTGGTGCTGGACGACCCCAAGGGTTTGCCTGTCAACGGCGTGGAGAACTGGCAGGCCGGTTTCCTGCCGCCGCAGTTCCAGGGAACCAGGTTTCGCCCGACTGGATCCCCAGTCCTGAACCTCAAGCCGGAAATCGAGCTACCGAAGGAGATTTCGCAACGGGAGTCCTCCCTGCGGGCCGGGTTGGACGCCCTCCACCTAAAAAAGCGACCCCACCAGGCTGCCTTGGAGGCCCGCATAGCCAGCTACGAGCTGGCGGCGAGAATGCAGCTTGCAGCGACGGATGCCCTGGATCTTTCCAGCGAGCCCGAAAGTGTCCGCACAATGTACGGGATCGGCCGCGAACCGACGGATTCCTATGGTCGCCGTTGCCTGATCGCCCGCCGCCTGGTCGAGCGAGGCGTTCGCTTCGTCCAGCTTTACATCAACTCCCATATTTGGGACACCCATACCAACATGGTCTCCGACTTGAAGGCGGCGTGTGACCGGACCGACCAACCCGTGGCCGCCCTGGTGCGCGACCTGAAGCAGCGGGGCCTCCTGGACAGCACACTGGTTCTATGGGGAGGCGAGTTTGGCCGGCTTCCCATCGCCCAACTGCCGGCCGACAAGGATGAGAAAAAGGCGGGGCGGGACCACAACAAGAACGCCGCCTGCTGTTGGATGGCGGGTGGGGGTGTGAAGGCTGGTTTCACGCTGGGGGCCACCGACGAGCTGGGTTTGAACGCCGTGGAAAACAAGGTGGGCGTGCGTGATTGGCATGCCACCATCCTTCACCTGTTGGGAATGGACCACGAGCGGTTATTCGTGATGGATAACGGCCTGCGCGAGCGCCTTACCGGAGTGGAAACGGCCCGGGTGGTACGGGAGATCCTCGCCTGATTTTTTGCTGGGACTAACCCTTGCCGCCCCGCTCCAGCTTGCCCCCCGGTAGCCTGCGCACGATCTGGCCCAACTCCAACGGGAAGAGGACCTGGGCCAAAGCGCCTGGGTTGAGCCCCAGTCGGTCGGCCAGCACCTCGAGGTGCATCGGGCCGTTTTCCAGCAGCTTCCAGAGTTCCAGCCCCTGGCCGGAAAGACCCGCAGGTTGGGGGCGTGGGCCGGGATTGACCGGCCCCGCGGCGAGTGCTGGTAATTCCGGTACTGACTTGGACCTCGCTCTGGCTGGTGCGGGCGATGGCTGGATCTGGACGGGATCCGGGACCGGTTGCTGGCCGATCGCTTCCAGCACATCCTCGATGCCGCGGCAGACCAGAGCCCCCTCGCGCAGCAGCAGGTGGCATCCCTCCGACAGCGGGCTGTCAATCGGGCCGGGGACCGCCAGCAAGGGTTTGCCCTGCTCGGCCGCATGGGTGGCGGTGTGGAGGGTGCCGCTCCTGGCCTGGGCCTCGACGATCACCACCGCGAGGGACAACGCCGAGATCAGCCGGTTGCGGGACGGGAAAAGGCCCGCCTGCGGTTTCTGCCCCATCGGGTGCTCGCTGAAAAGGCCGCCCGACCCGCGTATTCGGACAGCAAGGGTGGCATGCTCGGGGGGATAGATGCCGGCGAGGCCGTTGGCCAGAACCGCCAGGGTGCGGCCGCCTGCCTCCAGTGCGGCCTCATGGGCCACGCCGTCGATGCCGCGGGCCAGGCCGCTGACCACGGTGATGCCGGCACCGGCCAATTCCCGGGCCAGGCGCTGGGCCACCCGGCGTCCGTAGGGGGTCGGCTCGCGTGACCCGACGATGGCCACCGCGCGGTGGTCCCCCGGCACATATTGGCCGGCCAGATACAGCAGGGGTGGCATGCCCTCGAGGCCGGATAGGGCCTCGGGGAATCCCGGCTCACCCCGGGCCAAGGGGAGGACCTGGTGACGGGAAAGCAGCGCCACCTCATTATCGAGTTTGGAAGACCTTGCCGCTTGGCGGATCTTGTCGAGCAACGCCTTGGTGATGTTGGGAATCCCTTCCAGGGCGGCCGTCTCCCCGGCCAACAAGGCGGCGGGGTCGGGCAGATGATCGAGCAACGATGCCAGTGTGCGGGGCCCGATTCCGGGGACCAAACGCAGGGCCAGTATCGCCCGGGTGCGGGGTGATAGTTCAACAGTCATCCGTCACTCCCGTCGAAGCCGGTTCTGGTGACTCGGGTGCGCCAGCAAGCAGTTGCACGATCACGGCATCCGCCACAAAGCGACCCTCCCGGGTCAAACGCACGCCGAGATCATCCTGTGCCAGCAGCCCCTGACAGATGAGGTGGCCGACCGCACCGCCGAGCACCTGTTCAGGGGCAAACCCTGTGCGGGCCTTGAACTCCCCCGGCACAACACCTTCCACGCGCCGCAGATTCAACATCAGCGTCTCGCGGGCGGTTTCCCAGGGTTCCAGCCTTTCCCTTTGGAAGGCGGTGTCCTCCCCGGCCAGGGCCAGGCGCAGGTACCGGTCCAGATCGCGCGTGTTCAGTGCGCGCTCCCCGTCCACCAGGCCGGCGGCGCCCATGCCGATGCCCAGGTGGGGGAGGTTGGCCCAGTAGGCGCGGTTGTGCCGGCTCTCGCAACCCGGTCTTGAAAAATTGGAGATCTCATATTGCAGGTAACCGGCCTGTTCCAGGGTGGTCATCGCCCGGTCGTAGAGACCGCGTTCCAGTTCCTCGGCCAGGGGCAGCACCAGGCCGCCGCGCACCTTCTTCTCGAGGGGGGTGCCGCGCTCGTAGGTGAGGCCGTACAGGCTGAGGTGATCGGGCCCCAGGCCGATGGCCCGGCGCAGGTCGGCTTCCCATTTTGCAAGTGTCTGGCCGGGTGCGCCGAAGATCAGGTCGAGGGACACCGCCAGACCGGCGTCGCGCGCCGCCTCCACACCGCGCTCCACGCGTGCGGCATCGTGCGGCCGCTCCAATGCCGCGAGGGTGCCGGGCTCAAAAGCCTGCACCCCCAGGCTGACCCGGGTGAACCCGGCATCGGCGAGCACCCGGGCCTTGTCGGAGTCGAACGACTCGGGGTTGGCTTCGAGGGTGGCCTCGCCCCCGGTAGCCAGCGGGGTCCTCGCGGCCAGGATCTTTCCCAGCCGGTGGAGTTGGCGCGTGTCCAGCAGGGAGGGTGTCCCTCCACCCACGAACCAGGTGTCCATGGGCAGGAGACCTTGGGGACCCCCGGGCAGCTTGCGGGCCAGCTCCGCCTCCAGGGCGTCGAGGTAATCATCCACCCGGTCCGTCTTGCCCACCGCGATGGCGAAATCGCAATAGCCACAGTGCCTGGCGCAGAAGGGGATATGCGCGTACAGCGAGCGGGGCGTCAGGTGGGTGGGCGGGGAAGAGGCGGGTGGTACCATGGGATGATTCTACCGTTTGCCGGTGAATCAGCCGGCAGGCCGGGTATGGGTGATGGGCAGCGTGCAGAAAGGCGAACGACTCATGCGTCTGGCGGGGAAAAAGGCGTTGGTCACCGGGTCGGCGAACGGCATTGGCTGGGCGAGCGCCCGGGCCCTTGCGACGGAGGGGGCCGATGTGGCGCTTCTGGACCTGCGGTGGCCGGGTTATGGCGGCTCCGGGGCTCTGCAGCTGCAGTCCTTGGGCCACAAGGCCATCGAGATCCCCTGCGATGTGACCGACCGTGAGGCGGTGGAGGCAGCTATCTCACGCACGGAAAAGGAGCTTGGCGGCCTGGACATCCTGGTCACCAGCGCGGTCTACAGCGACCGCGAGATGTTCACCGAGGCGAACCTCGACGGGTTCCGGAAGACCATCGATGTGACTATGTGGGGCGCCTTCTGGGCGCTCAGGGGCTTTGCCCGCCATCTGATCGAGCGCAAGCGGCCCGGTTCCGCAGTGCTGATCAGCTCGCCCCACGCCTATGTCGCCATGCCCAGTTGCATGGCCTACAACATGGCCAAGGCCGGCCTCGACATGATGGGCAAGACCGCCGCCATGGAGCTGGGACCCAAGGGCATCCGCGTCAACATGATCTACCCAGGCTGGACCGACACGCCGGGGGAGCGCAAGTTCTTCACCGAGGAGACCCTGCGCCAAGCCAGCAAGGCGCTGCCTCAGGGCCGCTTGATGAAGCCCGAGGAGGTGGCGCGCGGGGTGGTGTTTTTGTGCGAGGACGCCAGTGACTGCATCACCGGGACCATCCTGTCGGTGGATGGCGGCTCCCAGCTCCCCTGGTGGAGCAAGCGTGGCACCGGGCAATTCTAGTTTTTCCGGGTTTTTACCGGTGTATCCTTCCTCCGGCCCTTGAACCCGACCCCCGGCGGGTTTACAAGTGGTTTTCCTGCTTTGTTTGGAACCTCGAATCCTTTCCCCCCTTGATTCCGGAGCCTGACGCCATGCGCCTCTCCCGCCGCGGCTTCGCCGCCTCGCTGTCCACCGCCGCCTTGGCCACGCTGGCCGCGCCCGCGCCGGGCCAGAAGCGCGACTTCAGCCCGGGGGCTTCCCCGGTGCGCTACCCCGACCCTGACCTGGTGAAGCTGGATGACCGCTTCGCCAAGTACCTGATCGGCAACACGCCGATCCAGCGCCTGCACACCGGCTGCCTGTGGGCGGAGGGTCCGGCCTGGAGCAGCGTGGGCCGCTACCTGGTCTGGAGCGACATCCCCAATGACCGGCACCTGCGCTACGCCGAGGAGGACGGCCATGTCAGCGTGATGCGCCAGCCGGTGGGGAACACCAACGGCAACACCTTCGACTACCAGGGACGGCTGATCTCCTGCGAGCACGGCAACCGCCGCGTGGTGCGGCATGAGCACGATGGCTCGCTCACGGTCCTGGCCGACCGGTTCGAGGGCAAGCGCTTCAACGCCCCCAACGACGTGATCGTCCATCCGAAGACCGGCGACATCTGGTTCACCGATCCGGGTTACGGTTCGATGGGCAACTACGAGGGGAACAAGGGCCCGCTGGAGATCAAGGAGGCGGTCTACCGCATCGACGCGCGGAAGGTGACCGTCGTGAAGGTGACCGACCAGCTTGACAAGCCCAACGGCCTCTGCTTCTCGAACGACTACACCAAGCTCTATGTCGCAGACACCGGCAAGCTGAAAAGCATTTTGGTGTTCGACATCACCGACGATGCGAAGGTCGGCGAGGGGCGCGAGTTCCACTCGATGAAGATGAAGCTGGGTGACAAGGAGGTGTCGGGGATCGCGGACGGCATCCGCTGCGACATCGATGGCAACATCTGGGCTTCAGCCGGCTGGGTGGGCGAGGGCTACGATGGCGTGCATGTCTTCGCTCCGGACGGCACGCGCATCGGCCAGATCCGCCTGCCGGAGATCTGCAGCAACGTCTGTTTCGGAGGCGCCAAGCGGAACCGGCTGTTCATGACCGGCAGCCAGTCACTGTACGCGGTCTACGTGGAGACCCGGGGGGCGCACATTTCCTGACGGGGCAAATTCTGCCCCCCTTGTTACACCCACCTGAATCCCGAGCGTCAGACATGTCCTCCGACACCCCCGCCATCGCCCGCCCGTCCGGTGACGGCAAGATCGGCAGCCACCAGATCAAGAGCGGCATCGCCGCCTGGCTGGGCTGGATGTTCGACGGCCTGGACATGCACCTGTACACCCTGGTCGCCCTGCCCTTCGTGGCGGAGCTGATGGGGCTGACCGACACCGACCAGGCCGTGCGGGAGAAGGCCAGCTACATCCAGGCGGCGTTTCTGGCGGGCTGGGCCCTGGGCGGCGGTCTGTTCGGGCTGGTGGGTGACCGTCTGGGGCGCACCCGGGCGCTCATCCTGACCATCCTCACCTACGCACTGTTCACCGGGCTGAGTTATTTCGCCCAGTCATGGTGGCAATTGATGGCGTTCCGATTCCTGGCGGCTCTGGGCATCGGCGGGGAATGGGCGGTGGGGGCGTCGCTGCTCAGCGAGACTTGGCCAGCCAAGTGGCGCCCTTGGCTGGCGGCCATCCTGCAGACCGGGGTGAACATCGGCGTGCTGTTCGCCAACCTGGCGGGTTTCCTGCTGAGTTCCCACCCCAACCGGACAGTCTTTCTGGTGGGGGTCATCCCGGCGCTGTTGGTGCTGTGGATCCGCAAGGAGGTGCCCGAGCCGGAGGCTTGGGAGCAGGCGAAGGAGACCGACCGGCCGCGCATTGCCGACCTGTTCCGGGGCGACCTGCTGCGCACCACGCTGGTCACTCTTTTGGTCTGCTCGTTCTCCCTGTCGGGTCACTGGGCGTTCATGTTCTGGTCCACCCAGCAGGTGGGGCGGCTGCAGATCGAGGCGCTGCAAGAAGCGAAGGCCCCGCCGCCCGAGGAGGAGGTCCGCATCGCCGGCAAGCAGATGACCAACAAGGGTCTGAGCGTGCTGATGTTCTCGAGCATTGCCGGCAACTTCGTGGCGGCGGTCCTGGCCCGCTTCCTGGGTTACCGCTGGGCCATTTTGCTTTTGTGCGCGGTGTACGGTGTTTTGCTCTTCGTCACCTACGGTGTGGTGCGGGCGCCCGGGGACATGCTCTGGTGGTTCGTGCCCCTGGGGGTCTGCCAGGGGGTCTTCGGGCTGTTCACGATGTACATGCCGCCTTTGTTCCCCACGCTGTTGCGCACCACCGGCGCGGGGTTCTGCTACAACATCGGCCGGCTGGCCGCCGCGGGAGCGACCATCATCCTGGTATTCCTGCCGGTGCCCGACCTGCGCCACGCGCTGTTGTGGACGGGCGGTCCGCTTTTGGCTGCGGCATTGGTGGGGCTGATGCTGCCCGAGCATGGGACGGAAAGCTGAATCACCCGGCGCTTGAATAGCGTCGCAGAATCAAGACCGGATGGCCGAGCGAGGCCGGATTTCACGGCGCCGGATACTTTGGTTTTCGTCCCTCGAGCAGTTCGACCACATCCCGCACTACCCAGCTCATGTTCTCGATCGCGGTGCGGGTGCGTGCCGCCATGTGGGGAGTCAGCAGGACGTTATCGAGGCCCAGCAGGGGGTAATCGGTTGTCGGAGGCTCCGGGTCGAAGACATCGATGGCGGCGCCGGCGATCCTCTTTTGGCGCAGCGCGTCGGCCAGCGCCGTGTCATCGAGCACCTCGCCGCGGCTCGTGTTGATCAGGATCGCGGACGGCTTCATCAGCGAGAGGAGCGACGGCCCCACCAGCTTCTCGTTGCCTGCCTTCATGTCCACATGCAATGACACGATGTCCGATTCCCGGAAAAGCGCCTGCTTGTCGACCGAAGTCGCGGGGAAGGCCAGCTTGGACTGCACATCCAGCAGGTCGTTGTAGATCACCCGCATGCCGAATCCGTTGGCAGCGATGGAGCCGACGCGCCTGCCGACCCGGCCCATGCCGAGGATGCCGATCGTCAGCTCGTTCAACTGCACCCCGCGCCGGGTGTCGCGGATCCGCTTGAACTCCCTAGGCTCGTAGGGACGGTCGGTGAAGAACGCCCAGGGCCTCAGCAACTGCAGCGCGTAGCCGATGACAAAGTCGCCCACCGCCAGGGTGTTGGCATCCGGTGTGAAGACGACCTCCACACCCCGGGCCCGGCAGGCCCTCACATCGATATTCTCGATGCCCACTCCGCCCCGACCGACTACCCTCAGTTTTGGGCAGCGGGCAAGCAGGCCCTCGTTCACCCGCGTGTAGGTCCGCACCACCATGCCTTCCACCCCGGGCAGGGCGGCCTCGAACTCGGGCGAATCGGGGGCGGCCTCGATGACCCGGGCCCGCTCCTTCAGCCAGGCCAGGGGTGTCGGGTCGGAGCCTTCGGTGACGAGGATCAATGGTTGAGGTTTCATCTGGACATTGTAACGGAATCCGACTCCCTTTCGGGCAACCCTGGGCCCGGGTTTGTTTTCATACCGCTTGTGCGGGATTTTCCACCATGGTCGCGTGTTACGATCCATTGCTTCGATCGGGGAGTTATCCTTTGTGTTCGGGATGATGGAAAGTTGAGCAAAGCGAGACGAGGACACTTCCCATGACAGCCGCCAGCTTTCATTTCCTGCTGCGCCCCTTCGGTTTTTTTGCGGGTACCGATTCCCTTGGCACTCAAGGGTTTGACCGCTCAAGGCGCGCTGCCCCGCCCGCATTGGTTGAGTTGGAGTCGCGTCTGGCCCCGGCCATCGATATGGCGATGGTCACCATCGGAAATCCAGGCAACGCGCCCGACCCCGCCACGGGACACGGCGCCGTGGCCCAAGAATACCGGATTGGAACCTATGAAGTGACACTCGGGCAATACTGCACCTTCCTCAACGCTGTTGCGGATATTTCCGATAATTACAAGCTATACAACGATGCGATGCAAAGGATGGCCCCCAGCGGGGGCATCACCCGTTCCGGTGAGGCAGGCAACTACTCCTACACCGTCATTGGTCCACTAGGGAGCGTGGTTCCTCCCGGTGCAGACAGTCCGACCAACCGACCTATCGCCAATGTGAACTGGTTCAACGCGGCCCGTTTTGCCAACTGGATGTCTAATGGGCAACCCAACGAGGGAAGCCCCGAGCAAACCACTGAAAATGGCGCTTACAATCTGCAGGGTGCCATTCGGGGTGATTCGGTCCCCCGGAACCCCATCAATCCCAACACCGAATCCGCACCACAGTTCTTCCTGCCCAACGAGGATGAATGGTACAAGGCGGCCTATTATGACCCCAACCTGGCTGGTGGCCAGGGAGGGTATTACGATTACGCCACCCGGAGCGACTCCTCTCCGAATAACCAGATCGCTGATGGCGGCAATCAGGCAATTTCCAACCTGGCTAATTTCATTCTCGATGCCACCGGCAACTACTGCGTGACGCAGGCTTCAAATCTCGACTTGTCCCAAAATTACCTGACGAATGTCGGGTATTTCAGCGGCAGTGCCAGCACCTATGGCACGTTCGACCAGAATGGCAATGTTTGGGAAATTCAGGAGGCGGTTTCGGGAGGCCCCAATTGCGTGCTGAGGGGAGGGGCGTTTACATCGCTGGCATCCTACCTCATTTCCACCTACAGCCTTGGCGCCACCAACGATGCAATCAGTATGAATGTGGGTTTCCGTTTGGCAGGGATTGCGGACCAACCCCCTCCGGTGAAGATCAGCCTGGTCACCATCGGCGATGCGGGCAACCTGTCCGACCCGGCCACCGGCTTCGGCTCGGTGGGTTACCGTTTCCAGTTGGCCACCAACGATGTGACGATCGGTCAGTATGCCGCCTTTCTGAATGCTGTGGCCGCCGACGATCCCAACCACCTTTTCAATGAAAAAATGTCCACCGATTTGAACATCGCCGGCATCCAGCGCCTCGGACAGCCCGGGAGCTACACCTACACGGTGATTGATCCCCAAGGGCTGCAGACCATCCATGCCAACGGCCCGGACCGGCCCATCACCTATGTGAGCTGGTACGATGCCGCCCGCTTTGCCAACTGGATATCCAACGGGCAGCCCCGCGGCCCGCAAGGGCAAACCACCACAGAAAATGGTGCCTATAACTTGGCATCAATGGAACCGGGCATGGCTGTCGCCCGCAACCAGATCAATCCAAACACCGGCAAAGCCCCCGATTTTTTCATCCCGCTCCAGGATGAGTGGTACAAGGCGGCCTACTACAGCCCCGTCAAGGCGGGAGGCCCGGGCTATTACCTGTACGCCACCCAGAGCGACACCGCTCCCGGCAACGATGTCCAGTCCACCTCCATTGCCAACCAGGTGAACTACCTGAACCAGCAGATTGAGTTATCCATCACTCAAGATACGACCTACCAGGCTGGACAAAACTACCTAACAAATGTGGGCGCATTCACCGCCAGCCCAGGTCATTACGGCACTTTTGATCAAAACGGCAATGTCTACCAATGGAATGACCTGGATGGACAGGCCGGGGCATCCCGAGGGTTAAGGGGCGGCTATTGGTTTGCCGGCGGGCCCTCCATCTCGTCCACCGGTTACTCCGAGGCATCACCGGCCCGCGAGGCGAGTGACACAGGTTTTCGATTGTCCAGCGGCCCGTTGCTCGAGCAACGGGAGGTGCCGCCGACATCGGGGCCGGTAGTGGCCAACCCATTTGATCTGTCCGCCGGCAGCACCGTCGCCAGCCTTGGAAATGGGCTGGTGGCTGTCTGGTCGGCCGATGGCTCCATGCAGGAGTTCACCCCTTTTCCGGGCTACAGGGGCCCCCTGAATGTCAACACCCTCACCCGTTCGGGGGCCGCAACACCAGACAGCCTGGTCATTGCGGTGGCGGGAAGCAGCTCGCCCCATGTGTTGGTGGTCGATGCCGCCAGCGGCAGGGTAGCCATGAGTTTCTACGCCTTCGATCCGCACTTCCTCGGCGGTGTTTCCGTGTCGGGGGGCACCACGCGGATTGGGGATGAATGGACCACCGTGATCCTATGCGGCGCAGGCAGTGGTTCCGAACCAGCCGTGAGCGTCTTTGACGCGGTGACCGCGGCTTCCCGTGGTGCTTTCTACGCCTTCAGTCAAACCTACAAGGGGGGGGTGCGGGTGGCTTTGTCCCAATCCCTGGCAGATGGCACCAGCTACGCAGTGGTTTCCTCCACCATCAACAGCCACCTGGTGGTGTTCGATCTGGCCGATTACGCCAATCCGAAGCATAGTTTCTACGCGTATCCCAGCGAAATCGTCCCGGCGGGCTTCACCGTCGCCTCGGCCGACCTCGATCTGGATGGAGGTCTGGAAATCGTCGCCGGAGTCGCCCGCCAGGGCAACTCTCCCCAAGTTGCGGTCATGGACCTCTCGGGGCGGTTGCTCAAGGATGGGAATGTGAATTTCCCCGGGGGAGTGGCCATTGCCGTCAACGATGCCGACCATGACGGCCGCCTGGACATTGTCGCTGCGTCTGGCCCCGGTATCCCCGGAAGACTATCCACCTACAACTATGCCGATTGGAGCCTGATCGATTCGCTGTTCATCAGCGACAGCCTCAACGGCGTCGCTGCCGCCACCAACTTTGCCCGTCCCTGATCAAGCCACCGGGGCTTTGGATGTTTCTTTTTCGTTTCCACCCAGCAAGTACCGCGCCCCAAGGGCGCCCAGGATTCCCAGCGCGCCACAGATCATCCACACCGTGACCGGCTCGCTCTCCGGTGCCAGCAGGCGCGACCAGACCGGGTTCAGCAACGGTTCCAATAGCGTGATGAGGCCCGCCTCGCGGGCCGGGATGTGGCGCAGCGCCCGGGCGGCGATCAGGTAGGGCAATCCCATCTGCACTCCGCCAAAGAGCGCCATCATCCCCAGTTGGAGGACGGTGGGCGGGGAGTGCATCAGCACCACGGGGAGGAGCACCAGGGCGCCGGTGAGGAAATTGAACACCGTCACCGGCGCGCTGGGGAGGTCTTTCAGCCAGCCCAGGCCCACCAGCACCAGCGCGAAGCCCACCCCGCTGGCCAGGGCCAGACCCACGGCGGTGAGGTGGCCATCCTCCCAGCCTTCCAGCACCAGGCAGGCGACGCCGGCCATCGCCAACGCGAGGCTGACCACCGTGGGGCGGTCGAGCTTTTCTCTCCAGAGGAGCCATCCCATCAGCACCACCCAGAAAGGGGCGGTGTATTGCAGCAGGACGGCGCTGGCGGATGAGCCCAACGCGAGGGATGCCACAAAGGTAGCGTTCATGAAGGCGAAAGTGATCGCCACCGGTACCATGCGCCAGGAAAAACGAAATTGTCCAGGCTTCACGAAGGGCAGCAGGAGGACCCCGCCCCAGAAGACTCGCCAGAAGGCCATCGCCAAGGGCGACATCGGCGGCTCATGCGCGCTGAAGCCGATCACGGGCGAGGTGTCGGTGGTCATCACCCGCGTGAAGGCACCGGACAGGCTCCACAACAACGCGGCCAAGACCAGTCCCCATCGGGCCCTGTGGACCAGACTGCCGTTCGGCGGATTGGTGGGCCGGTTCACCGTGGTTTCCACGCCCACACCTGGTACCCCTCGTTGGCCATGCCGATCCGGCTGTAGAAGGATTGCGCCGGGCCGTTGTGCTCCTCGACATACAGCCGGACCAGAACCGCGCCTGAATCGGGGTCTTGGGCCATCGACATCACGGCCCCAAACAGCGCTCGCATGATCCCCTTGCGGCGGTGTGCCTGTTCGACATAAACGCTCTGGATCCACCAGACCCAGCCATCGCGCCAGTCGCTCCATTCCCGGGTCAGCATCAACTGGCCCAAAACCGGGCCCGCGGCGGTTTCGCGGGCAACCAGGTAGCGGGCCTCGGGCGACCGTTCCAGCCCATGGCGCACACCCGACAGCACAATGGCCGGGTCGAGGTGCAGTCCTTCGGTCTCCAGGGCCAGACATTGGTTGAAGCGCGCCAGCGTGGGGGCGTCTTCGTGGTTGGCGGAAGTGATCAGCCACGGGTGTTTTTGGCTCATGGGATTAGCTTACCGCCTGCCCGCCCGGCCCGTCTGAATTAGGATGGTGGGTGAAACCAGAATCCCTGACTGAACCATGGAAGGTCTGTTGCATGCCGGCTTTGGATGAATCGACTTGGAAAACACTGGAAGCGGCGGCACAATCCGCCTGCGCCGGCCGCGGCAGCGGGCACGATTGGCTGCATGTGGTCCGGGTCACCCGGCTGGCGGAGCACCTGGGTCGGGCCGAGGAGGCGGATGTGGAACTGCTGCGCGCCGCCGCCCTTTTGCATGAGTTGGTCAACCATCCGAAGAATCACCCGCGTTCGGCCCAGTCGGGTGAGGATTGCGCCCGCGCTGCCGGGGCCTTGCTCGCCGAGGCGGGGGTGGATTCGGCCTGGGCCGGGAAAGTGGCCACCTGCATAGAAGAACATGCCTGGTCGGCGGGGAAGGTGCCCACGCTGCGGGAATCGGCGCTACTGCAGGATGCCGACCGGTTGGACGCGCTCGGGGCCATCGGCCTGGCCCGCTGCTTCGCCACGGCCGACCGCATGGAAAGCCTGATTCACCATCCCGATGACCCGGGTGCCGTTTCCCGGGAATGGGATGACAAGCGTTATGCCCTGGACCACCTGCCCAAGAAACTGCTCCGCGTGCCAGAAAGGTTGCACAGCGCGGCGGCCAAACACTTGGCGGAGCCGCGGGTGCAACTGATTCGGTTGTTTTATGAAGCGATGCTCACTGAGCTTGGCGGGTTAAACCGGCCCGACTGATGGCGCGCAAGGCAGTACAGTATGGGGAGTCCGGCCTCATGGCGCAGAAGTCAATTGTCTGTATTCAGGGAAGGGACGGAAGGTAAAGTCCTCCTTCATCGGCGATGAAAGAGGACTTAGAAGAACCTTCTTGAGCAAAATTTTCTATCAGGCCGGAGGAACCGGCAGGGTGACCCGTTTGCGGATGTCGAGCTCGATGGAGCCGAAGGCCTGCTCGTGGCGCTGGATGGTCATGGCCAGGGCGCTCAAGAGACGCTTGGCGGTGTAGAAGTTCATGATCAACCGGTTGTTGACATGGATTTCCTGCTTGCCCTGGGCGAAGGGATTGGGATTCAACGCGAAATCCACGATCACCTCCTCGGGGGTGGCTGTCACCCGGGCGAAGTTGGCATAGGCGGCATGGGCGCCCGTGTCATGGACCTGCATCTCCACCTGGCCTTCAGCTTGGTTGTCCGACATCGTCTCTCCTTCGCTGTGATGAACCAAAACAGTCTATCCCTTAATGAATATCCGGATTGTCGAAGCATGGTCAAGTTTTGACTGTGAGTCCTTGGAGAGGAGTCAATCCTGTCCGAATAGCCCATTTGCTCCAGCTTGCCCGGGAAGGGTGGGATCAAGCTTTCTGATTGGGAGATGGACAGGCTGCTACTCCGGGGGAGGGCCTTCTCTGGGTTTTGGATTCCCTAGAATCAAAGATTCTTGGCCATTCGTCCGGGTCGTTCCACCGGGCCTTTCATTCTGGAATGACCTGCCATGCCGATTTCCGTGACCTGCCCTTGCGGCAAGAAGCTGACCGCCCCCGACACCCTGGCCGGCAAGCGCGCCAAATGTCCCGGCTGCAAGGGGATGGTGCAGATTCCCGAACCACTCGAGGTCATCGAGGATGAGATCGAGTTCATCGATGATGTCGGGGAGGCGGACGAGGTGCCTTTGCCCAAGCCCAGGGCTGCCGGCGCCACCAGCCTGGCGAGAAGGATCGAGGCGCATGATCCGGAGCCGGAGGAGGAATCCGATGCTCCCGAACAGACGGCGCTGGACCGGAAGCTGAGCGGGGACACGCAAGCCAGCAACCCGGGCAATGTGAAGGTGGATTACCTGTTTGCCTTTCAGAATTATCCCACCGGCACGCTCGTGATGGTGGCGATCGGCCTGGTGCTGCTGGGCCTGGGGGCCTGGAACTTCATGACGCCCAACGGGGGCAAGTCGGGATCAGGATTCGTGGCGCTGGGGATCGGCGCTTGGGCGTTGTGCGGCTGGGGTTGGTATATGTTCAGCCGGACCATGATTTATGGCTGTGCCAATCCGGGCGTGGTGGTGGATGCGGACAACGGGCTGATCGCGGTGATCACCGACCTGGATTGCGGCATCGGGGAAGAGCATTGGGTGATCAAGATCACCAAGCAGCCTCTTTCCAAGATGACCGGAGGACCCGCCCAAGACGGCATGCGCGTGGGCACGGTAGCCGGCTACGCCGGCGACCCGAACAAGGGGCATTGGGACACCTTCGAGCCCTGGCCGGTCAATTGCCTGACCCGCGACAAGAAGCGGATCAAAAAGGTGCTGTCCACTTTCTCGGCCCGCGACTGGGCCCTGCTGAATGAGGGCCTGAAGGAAGTGCCCACACCCTACAAGGCTGGCCAGTGGCGGGTACTGGAGGACATGGAGGACGCGTAACAGGACCCATTATGCGGTAGCCTCAATCTTCAGCCGATTTTTCATTTTCTGATGGATTCAAGTCCGGATCTGTCAGGGGTTCGAAGCCCAACTGGGTTTCGACTGCCTCGGCAATCTGGCACAAGCGGGCCAGGACACGGATATGGAGTTCCAGGCGGCGGTCCATAAGGGCTTCCGCGGCGGCATGGACTGAGCCGGGGTCTTCTGCTTCAGGCAGTTTCTCCACCAGATAGGCACCTGAGGTGATTCCCTCCCTGGCATGGTCAAATGGGTATGGGTGGGCGTCGAAGGCGGTTTGGAAGTCAGCGATCTGTTCGTGTAGGGACTCGACCAGAGCTTTGAATCGAGGAAGCACCTTGTCGTTTTTTTCGGCGTGTTGTTCCATCATTCCAGAGAAGTGTTCCAAACCGGCTTTGGTTTCCACCAGAGTTCCGATTTGGGGCATCCTATTGTTCAACAACTGGAATAGGGAGACCAATCTTTGGGTAGCCTCCCTGGAATAACCATCTTTTTCCAGTTGCGAGGCGAAATTCGCTGTATTGGCGAGCCGTAGCCCGGAATAAAGTCGGGCGGCTGTCGCCGCTTCAAAAGGTGCCAGGCGTTCCTGCAATTTTTCCATGCGGGTTTCGGCTTTGGCGCGGGCTTCCAACATGACCTTTTTGGTGCTCAGGTCGTCCTTGAAGTCGGTCCGGCCGATTGGAAGGCCCGTGTTTAGGAGGTCCTCCGCGACGGCGGTATCGAACAGGCGGCGGTAAGCATCCTCATATTTCTCCTTGGCGCTAATGAAATCCTCTGCGTGGTCCAATGCCAAGGCCCGGGCGTCCCGCAGGCGCTTTTCGACAGCCTTGGTGTCGGCGACAGGTTTGGCCGCCTCTTCCGGGTTGGGCATGGGTTTGTAGAAAATTGGAAAGCATCGGAAGAAACGGGTCAGTGCCGAAAAAGTTCGTTGCTTGGTTTTTTGCCGTTCCACCAGGTCCTCGACCGGGTGGATGTCGGATTTTTTGAGTTCGTCGCCGAAGATCTCATGGTAGAAGTCCCAGGTAACATCCTTGGCGGTCTGGTCGAAATCACGGAAGAGGTAGCCCGCTGGCAACTCCAGGCGGAAAATGCCGTCGGCTTTCTCGCGGTCGGCACTCTGGATGCGGGCGCTGTCCGCGGGGTGGGTGTCGAAGAGGCCGGTCCTGGACTCGCTGATGATGAGATCTACCTTGGTTTTGAGTTCGGCGGGCATCTGGTCGATGTTGAGCAGGATCAACTTGGGCAGGTTGTCGCCCAACCTGCCTTCGCGGTGGAAATCCCCCAGGTCGGACATGGCCCCATTTTCGGCCAGGTTGAGGATATGCAACTGCCGGGCTGTGGAGGCGAAGGCATCGGAGCCGGCGAAGCGGGCCTCGTGGCGATCGGCGTCGAACTCCATCTGCCGCATCAGGACGCCGCTGAAGAAATGGCCGGTCATCATCAGGCACCAGAGTAGCCTGCGGGTCAACCAGACGCAGAAGCGGGCGACGTAGAGCATCCAGCCGACGCGAAAATCCAGGGTGGAGCACCAGTGCTGCAGCTTGTCGTCCCACTGGTCGCGCTCGTTGACGACGCGGTGGAACCAGAAGTTGATCGAGCGGATGACATAGGTGAGCCGCATGCCGGCACCCTGGGCGAAGTGGCCGAACTCGTGGGCGAGCACGCCGCCAAACTGCCGCATGTTCAGGCCGGCGGCCAGGGGCATTCCTATGGTGAGGACCAGGTCGTTGCCAAGGAAGCTCCTCAGGCCGCTGCGGAAACTTGCCGAGGCGTTGACCTGGTTGTCGATGTCGATGCGCTTGGGCTTGGGGGAGCCGACCGCGCCACAGAGCCTGGCGACGAAATCGAACAGCAGTGGCTCGTCATTTGGGTCGAGGGATCGCCGGCCGGGGCGTGGCATGGCCCGGGCGAAAAGTGGCTTCAGCATGAACAGGACCAGGATGGCACCCGCGAGGATCGGTGTCAGGTAGAGCATCAGGCTGAAGACGAGCACCTTGCCATTGGCCCTCGACCCGCCGTTGCCGCCGGCACCGATGATGCCGGTATGGTGGACGGCGTGATACCAGACGCCGTAGGCCACGGCCGCGATCAGGGCCAGGTAAAGGATCGGCAGGAGGATCATCAGCAGGGAGACAGCCAGGACCGCCAGCCGGTAACCCACGGAGGTGCGGACGGGCACGATCCTGTCCGCAGAGAAGGCCGACCCGATTTGCCGCGACAGGTGGGCGAACCGTTCGGTGGGTGCGGTGACCGGCGGGATTCCATCATTTGGTCGGGCCGACTGGCGAGCAGGTGGTTTGTGTTGCGCCGGCTGGCGTGGTGAGGGCGGGGCGGCCTTGGCTGGTGCCTTTGTCACGGCGGATTTTTGGGGCAGCTCCTCGATGAATTCGACGTCGTCCTCGATCACCTCCAGGGGTTCTGGGACCAGGATCTGCCCTTGGCAAGCTGGGCATTTGGCCCGCTTGCCTGCCAGAGTGTCGGGGGCGTTGAGTTTCCTGCCGCAGGTGCAAGTGACGGAGATGGGCATGGCGTGACCGGCAAGTTGAAAGGCCTAGGATTCCTGAATATCCCGCAACCGGGTTCGGGAGGCAATGAATGAGCGGGTGGCCACAGGGCAATTTCAGCGGTTTTTAATGGTTTCCGCGGGTAGTCTTAATGAAGGGAGGTAAATTCCCATCAGCATTGCGGAGGTGGTGATGCCTACGACCCGACCGAAGCTGGCGCTCCTGCTGGGTTGCCTTTTCCTGGCAGAGGCGGAGGTTTGGGGCCAGGGCCACGCCAAGATCCCCGCGGAGGCTACAGCCTTCTTCGAGAAAAAAATCCGGCCGGTGCTGGTGGCGGAGTGTTACGCCTGCCATGCCACGGGCAAGGACAAGAAAGCCAAGGGAGGTTTGGCGCTGGACTCGGCCGAGGGGTTGCGCCAAGGCGGCGATTCAGGGCCCGTGGTGAAGGCGGGTGATCCAGCCGGTAGCCTGCTTTTGAAGGCGATCCGTCACAGCGATCCCGAGCTGGCGATGCCGCCGAAGAAGAAACTCGATGACCAGGTGGCGCGTGATTTCGAGGAGTGGATCCGGATGGGAGCCCCGGACCCGCGGGTTGCCGCGAGGGTTCAGGGCCTTGGCGCGGGGAAGGACCACTGGTCGTTTCAGCCGCCCCGGAAGTCTGTGCCCGGCCAGGTGCGCGACGATGCGTGGAGCCGGAGTGAGGTGGACCGGTACCTGCTGTCATCGCTGGAAAGCAAGGGCCTGTCACCCGGTGGCGACGCCGACCGGCGGACGCTGCTGCGGCGGCTGACCTTCGACCTGACGGGACTGCCACCAAGCCCCGCGGAAGTGGCGGGCTTTTTGGCGGACACATCGCCTTTGGCTTACGAACGGGTGGTGGACCGGCTTCTGGCCTCGCCGGCCTTTGGCGAGAAATGGGGCAGGCACTGGCTGGACGTGGCCCGCTACGCGGAGAGCACCGGCAAGACAGTGAACTTCAACTACCCGCACGCGTGGCGCTACCGGGACTACGTGATCGCGGCGTTCCATGCGGACAAGCCGTATGACCGGTTCATCCGCGAGCAGTTGGCGGGCGACCTGATGCCGATCGCCGACGCGAGGGCGCGCGCGGAGCGTCTGGTGGCCACGGGATTCCTGGCGGTCGGGCCGAGAATCCTGAACGAGCGCAACGGGCTAAAGTTCGAGCTGGACCAGGCGGACGAGCAGGTGGATGTGACCACGCAGGCGTTCCTGGGGATCACGGCGGCCTGCGCCCGTTGCCACGACCACAAGTTCGATCCGATCCCCGCGCGCGATTACCACGCCCTGCTGGGGATCTTCCGCAGCACGGAGACCTGCTACGGGACGCCGCGTTTCATCAACGCCCAGCGACCCGGCCGGCTGATCCCGTTGCCGGAGGAGGCGGTACCGCCCGCGGCGGTGCCGCGGTTGACGGAGGGGGAGCGGGCGCGCATCGGGCGGCAGATTGAGACGGTGCAGGAGGCGGCGCGCAACGCGCGGGACCCGGTGCAGCGCTTCCTGATCTCGGGCCAGGTGTCGCTGCTGCAGGCCCGGCTGGACGCCTACGACCAGGAGGGCAACCCGAAACTGGTGGCGATGGGTGTGCGGGACAAACCCGCGGGTCCGGCCCGGGAGGGAGCGGTTGCACGGCTGGCCTTCGCGGGTTTCACCCAGAACGGCAGCCGGGTGATCGGCGACAGCCCGGTGTACACGCGGGGTGACCCGGACCAGCCGGAAGATTCAAGGGTACCCCGCGGGACGCTGACGGTACTGTCTCGGGAGCCGCTGGAAATCCCGGCCGGGACGAGCGGCAGGCTGGAGTTGGCCGACTGGATCGCTTCGAAGGACAACCCGCTGACGGCGCGGGTGATGGTGAACCGGGTCTGGCTGCACCTGTTCGGGCGAGGGCTGGTGCCGACCCCGGAGGACTTCGGCCTGGCCGGTCGGCCACCCTCGCATCCGGAGTTATTGGACCACCTGGCGCTGGGTTTCATGGAGGACGGCTGGAGCGTGAAGCGGTTGATCCGCCGACTGGTAATGACCCGGGCCTACGGGTTGGATTCAAGGGCCGACGCCAGGGCGATGGAACTGGACCCTGACAACACGCTGGTGTGGCGGATGACGCCCCGGCGTTTGGATGCCGAGGACCTGAGGGACGCGATGCTGGCTGTCAGCGGGCAATTGGAGACCAGGCCGCCGACGGGATCAATCGTGGCCCGGGCGGGGGAGGGGCCGGTGTCGCCGCCCGGACCGCGGGGTGGCAACCTGCAGGCGGTGTTGAACGACCCGCGGGACACCCGCAGGTCCGTCTATTTGCCGGTGATCCGGGACAACCTGCCCGAGGCGATGGCGCTGTTCGACGCGGCGGACCCGACCTTGATCACGGCGGAACGGCCACGGACGACCACGCCCCCGCAAGCCCTGTATCTGATGAACAGCCCCTTCGCGCTGCGGCAGGCAGACAAGGCGGCGGAGCGGCTGCTGGCGGTCGGGACGGACGAGCCCGGCAAAATCCGCGCGGCCTTCACCCTGTTCCTGGGACGGGAGCCGACCGGGGACGAGTTGGAAGGTGCCGCGGATTTCCTGAGACGTTACCGGGAACGGTACTCGGGTGAGCCGGAGAGGGATGGGCGCGAACGGGAGGCCTGGAGCGCCTACTGCCAGGCACTGTTTGCCAGCGCGGAGTTCCAGTACCGCCGTTGAGGCGTTGGTGCGGTTCGAGGTGACCATGGCCAGCAGACGCGGGATGCTGAAAGCGGGCGGGAGCGGCCTGGGATGGCTGGCCTTCCGGGCGATGGCCCACGAGCAGGCGGCGCGGGGCGCCACCGGGGGGGCAGGCCGTGGTGACCCGCTCGCCCCGAAGCCGACGCACCATGTCCCCCGGGCGAAGCGGGTGATCTTTTTGTGCATGGAGGGGGCGCCGAGCCACCTGGACACCTTCGACCCCAAGCCGAGGCTGGTCAGCGGGGACGGGGAGCCCGCGCCGCGGGGGCGAGGAGGTTTCCGTGGAGGCAAGCTGTTGGCCCCGCCATTCCGCTTCCGGCGCCACGGGCGGAGCGGCTTGTGGGTGAGCGACCTGTTTCCCGAGGTGGCGGGACAGGCCGATCGGTTGTGCGTGCTGAACGGGATGCACACCGATCTGCCGAACCACGCGCAGGCTTTCATCCAGATGCATTGCGGTGTGTTCCAGTTCCCCCGCCCGAGCCTGGGGGCCTGGACGGTGTACGGGCTGGGGACGGAGAACGCGAACCTGCCGGGATTTGTCACGATCGGGCCGCCGCAGAACAACGGGGGGGCGGTCAACTACGGCTCCTCGTTTTTGCCGGCGGCTTGCCAGGGGACCCGGATCGCGCGGGGTACGGAAACGGTGGCCAACCTGAGGAACCCTCGGCGAACGGCGGGTGCGCAGCGCGAGCAACTGGACCTGGTGCAGGGGATGAACCGGTCGCTGGCGGAATCGCTGGGAGGGGACGCGGGCGTGGAGGGGCTGATCGCCTCCTATGAGCTGGCGTTCCGGATGCAGGGTGAGATGCCCGGGTTGCTGGACGTTTCGCGGGAGACCCCCGAAACACTGAAGCTGTACGGCATCGACGAGCCGCGAGCCGGCGGTGGCAGGGCCGGCGGCTTCGGCATGGTTGGCGGGGGTGGTTCGGCTGGCTTTGGCAGGCAGTGCCTGCTGGCGCGTCGGCTGCTGGAGGCCGGCGTGCGCTTTGTGGAGGTGACCAGCGGCGGGTGGGATCACCACCGCAACCTGAAAGAATCGTTGTCTACGAGTTGCGCGGCGGTGGACAAACCGATCGCGGGGCTGCTGGCAGACCTGGCTCGTCGCGGCCTGCTGGAGGACACGCTGGTGCTGTGGGGCGGGGAATTCGGCCGGACGCCCCACGCTGAATCGGCCGACGGACGCGACCACAACCACAAGGGCTTCACGGTGTGGATGGCCGGCGGCGGGGTGAGGGCGGGCCATGTGCACGGGGCCACCGACGACCTGGGCTACGAGGCGGTGGAGGGGCGTGTGCACATCCATGACTGGCACGCCACCATTTTGCACCTGCTGGGCCTGGACCATGAGCGGTTGACCTACCGCCACGGGGGTCGCGACCAGCGCCTGACGGATGTGAAGGGCAGCGTGGTGCGGGAGGTGCTGGCCTAGGCGGCGCTGTCAGGGATTCGGAAACCTCGGCGGGTTGCCGCCGCCCGGGGCACCGGGGCCGAAACCCGGGTTGAACGGCTTGGGAACATACCCGTCGCGCTTGCCTGCGAGTTGGGCCTCGACAGATTCGGTGCGCTTGCGGATGAATCGGCGGGGCGGCATGGACTGGCCGAACTGTCCGTTGCCCATGCCGCCGGGCGGGCCGAAGCCACCGGGCCTGGGAGCCCCCGGCCCCGTCATGCCGGCCCGGCTGGCAGCATCCCGGGCGGCGACGGCCTTGGCCTCGCGTGCCAGCGGGCCTTGCAGCGCCTTCTCCACCGGTTCGAGCAGGGCGATGAGCCTGTCGCGGGTGAACGGCCCGTCGGTGAGCTCGCGGAGGATGGAACGGTACCGTTCCTGGTGGGCGGGGATGGCGAGGAGGCGGTCGATCAGCCGGTTGTCTCCGGCGTGGGGGTGGGTGAGGCTCAGTTCCACCTGCTGTTCGGGCATGCCGGCGGCGGGCCAGGTGGCCAGCGACAGGTCGAGATCCCACGGGATGAAGGCGAAGCGGTTGGTGGAAGGATTCAAATACAGATAGTAGTTGTGGCCGTAGCCGAGGTAGCTGTCGAGGTTGGCGAGCAGCGCGTTGGCGGCGATGAAGCGGAGGAAGGCGGCGGTGTCGAGATGGTCGCTGATGGACCGGGCGAATTCAGTGTCGTCCGCCTTGTCGACAAGCCTCGCGAAGTCGATGAGGCGACGCTGCTGCGCCGGGGTGGGTGTGTCCTCGGGATGGTAGCGCGCCTGGTAGGCGGACCAGTTTTCACCGAGGTGGGTTATGCCGCCCTGGAGCCCTTCGGGCTTGAGCAGCATGCCTGAGGCGTCGCCGAAGTGTCGCCTGAGGAACGGTTTGTTGACCTGTTCGACCACGGTGTAGGCGCCGACATATTCGCGGTCGTATTGGTCGGGCACCGTGAGGGTCAGTTCGGCCAGGCAGGTTCGGGGAGCGGGGACGCCAGCGGCGCGGAAGAAGGCGTAGGAGAGCGATTCGCGGGCGCGGGACGGGTCGCTGAGGCCGCCGTGGAGGTTGAGCATGGTGAGGCCATCGAGCTTCCGGCCCGGGACATTGCGGTTCAGGTCCAGCTTGAGGGATTTCTTCAGGGCGCTCACGGCGGCAATGTAGTTGTAGTTGCCCTTGTAGCGGATGCCGATATCCCGCAGCGTCACACTTTCCTCGCCGTTGGTGACGGTCAGGTTTGCGGAGGACCAGGGGAGGTTGATGCCGAAGGTGTTTCGGTGGGAATCGGCTGGTTGGGCCGGGGCGGGCCTGCCGAAGCCCGGCGCGAAGCCACCAAAACCACCCGGTCCGCCCTTGGGTGCCAGGCCGCCGAACTGTTTGGCGGTCATGTCGAGGTGGAGGCGGAGGACGCGGTCGGATTGGAAGAGGGCATCGCCCGGCAGGGGCTTTTCGGCAGCCTGGCCAGCAGGGCCGCCAAGTACCAGGAGAAGGCAGGCGACGGTGCCTGAGAAACCGGGTGCCTTCGGCATGAGTGGCCTGCGGGTTGGGGGAGGTGGGTTGCCGTGATGGCATTGTAATCCGGATTGCCCGGGTTGGAGCGCGGGGATGCTACCCGCTTGGGGCCATTGGGTGGACAGGGTTTGGGCGAGAGACGGACAGCACCGGGTCCGCCCCAGGTTCATGCGGGCCAGGCCCCTGGTGACCAGTACTGGGAGAGGTCAGGCCAGGGGGTTTTCGGAGCCCATGGTGGCGCGGAGTTGGGCGCAGGCGGCCTCGTACCAGCGGCGGATGGTGCGGTCATCGACCTGGAAGAGCTCGGCGATCTGGCTGGTGGACCAGTTGTGGTAGAAGGTGAGGGAAAAGGCCTCGCGCTCGCGCACGGGCATCTTCTCGACCAGCTCGTGCATGTCGGACCAGCGGTCGAGGAAGGTGGGTTCGGCGGGTGTCTCGGCGGGTTCGGGGCCCTCGTCGGCGCTGTCCTCCAGCGAGAAGCGGTTCATGTCCTTGCTGTCGCTTTTCATCTTGCGGCCGGCCTGGCGGGCCTGGTCGTGCAGTTGGCGGCGCACCTGGGTGAGGGCGAGGACCTCGAAATGGTCGGGCGTGAGCTTGGGCATGGCCCTGAGCGCGCGCAGCAGGCGGATGGCGGCATCCTGGGCGATGTCGTCCACCTCGGCCCATTCGCGCACCTTGGGGAAGCGGCGGAGCATGCGGCCGGCCATCAGGCCGAGCGACGGCATGACCGCGGCCATGAGGTCCTGCTCGTGGTGGCGCGAACCGTTGCTGATCCCCTCGAGCCAGTTGGTCAGTTCGGCTTCATCGATCGAGAGTAGTCGCAATCCGGTTCTCCAATCCTTAGCACTGTGGATGGTTGGCTGCTGGCGCGCAGCCTTCCGTCATATCGGTATCATTTGGACTTGGACCAGGTGGCGTAAGCTTCGGCGATGGTCTTTTGGGCGGAGTCCCATTCGCCGTCGAGGACAACCAGGGCGTAGCGGAGGGTGAGTTTTTCGCCTTTGGGGATCTTGACCAGGTCTGTCTTGCCTTTGCGGTCGGGGAAGCCGGACTTGTCGCGGCCGAAGGGGTTGGCCGCCATGAGGCCGTAGCCGCGGGCGTGCCAGCAGGCGCGGTGGGGGTTGGCGGGGTGGTCGAGGATGGCGATGGCGACCGGTTTGCCCTCGACCTTGCCGGCGTAGGCGCACCAGTCGGCCTCGTGACCCCAGACATTCTTCTCGCCGGTCTGGCCCTTGGCGTTGATGAGTTTGCCGCCCTGCTTCTCGGTGAGTGCATCGAGGACCCGGATGCCCATGGAGCCTTCCTTGGTGTCCTCGAAGGTGACGGCGCCCTCGGTGGCTGACAGCTCGGAGGTGAAGTCCATCTGCCAGGCGGTGGAATTGAGCGGCTGGAAGGCGACCTTGCGGTTTTCAAGCAGGAGGGTGCGCCCCGAGGCGTCCTGCCAGCGGTAGCTTGAGCTGACCTCGCGGGCGACGCCTCCTGATTTGCCGACGGCGGTCGCCTCGCCACCGAGGACGATGCGGCCGTGTCCGGTTTCCTCGCTCCAGAAGTCCGTTCCCGCCACGCCTTTTCTGGGCAGGGCCTTGACTCCCTCGACCACGACATCGCCATGGCAGAACCATGCCGACTTCTGGTGCTTGTGGTCCTTGGTGCCGGGGGCTGTCGGAATCATGGGCCAGGACCGTGTGACCGGGACCCCCGAGGCGGTGAGGACCGGCCACACATAGGGTTTGGCGACGGTGTCGCCGCCGATGACCAGGCGGGCCACGACGGGACCGGTCTGGCCTGGCAGCACAGACATTTGGAAACCAATGCCCGTGGCACCGGCGGGGAGCGGGAAGGCGTCCTGCGCGCAGGTGAGGCCGGTCAGCGGGAGGAGCCAGGCGCAGGCGGTGGACAGCATGGGAAACACTCACTCCGAGGGAGGGATCCGGGACGCGGTGCTGTCCCGGGGCATCGATTATCTGTACATGGTGCCAGAGGGAAACGGCGGGTCAACCACCAATTGGGGATTGGTTATCAGGATCGGGGGAAGCGGCTTGTGGTGGGGCGGGGTATTTCCGGCGATGCCACCGGTTGATGAGGAGCATTGTGGCTGAGGCCAGGAGGAGAGTGTAAAGGAGCAGGATGAGGAGGAACATTACAATTCCCAGCGCATCGGTTTGCCGGGATTTCGGGATTAGGGCGCCCACAATGTGGAACCATGGAGCATAGGCCCACGCAAACAGCCTATCCCATGACCCCGGGTTCTTGCCTACCACCAGTTGCAGGAAAAAGAGGGCCGTGAACCAAAGGAGGGTGACGATCAGCCACAGGTCGAGTCGTTGGATTGGGCGGAGCATGGGGATGGACTCCAGGTGCCTCAGATGCCTTGGCCTTGAATAGCCATGCGGATCGGATGCAAGGCGCAGCCACCGGGCCCGTCAGCGTTTGCCCTCGAGCCCGAGCATTGCCTTGCCCATGGCCTCGCCGATGAGGTAGTAGGTCTCGGCGTTGGTGTTCCAGTGGTAGCCCTGGCCGGTGGGGGAGAGTTCCTTGTCGCGCCA
Source organism: uncultured Gemmataceae bacterium (assembly GCA_963923355.1). Lineage (GTDB taxonomy): Bacteria > Planctomycetota > Planctomycetia > Gemmatales > Gemmataceae > UBA6894. Next base: position 27,112 of record CAWUOE010000003.1, read on the forward strand.
GAAGTCGCGGGTGGGGACGAAGGCGACGGTGCCCTTGAATTCGGGGTAGGTGGCGACGGCGGCCTGTGCCTTCATCAGCGACAGGGCGCGGGGGTGATTTTCCTTCGGGCCGGTCATGCCGGTCTCGGCGATGACGAAGGGGAGATCCTTCACACCGAGGTCCCTGCGGACATCGCGGATGAGGCAGGCGAGGTTCTTCTCGTACTCATCGTTGAAATCTTGGTTAACGCGGTCGTTCCAGCCTTGGTGCCAGCCGAAGCCGGCGAGGGTGTGGGGACGGCCGGCGAGCTCGGGGAATTCCTTGCCGATATCACGGAGCACCTCGCGGGTACGGTCGATGATCTCGCGGTAGAAGGGGCCGGTGTCGCCTTCCGCCGAGGGCGGGCGGAAATCCTTGGCAAGGCTTTTGCCACCCCAGGCGAGCTTGATGAGCAGCACCGGTTCGGGGAAGTGGTCGCCCACCACCTGACCGAAACCGAGTTCAGGCCCGATGCGGTCGGGACCGGCCCCGAAGCCCGTGGTGAGACGGCCCTTGCGGTCGAGGTAGTGGATCCAGACCTCGTCTCGGACTTTCCAGGCGGTTTGGCCATTGTCCGACTTGGCCAGGAGGTGGGCGAAGCGGCGCGTGGTTGCGGGATCCTTCGCCAGGTATTCGAGGCTGCCCTTGCCCTCGTTGCGTTTGGGGTCGGCCGCGATGAAACCGGTGCCCTGCATGTTGGACTGGCCGGCGAGGATGTAGACGCGGACGGGGCCTGGGGGGGTGTCCGCCGCAGCGGATGGCGCGGCCAGGGCGACAAGCAACGGGAGCAGGCAGGCAGGCATGACGGGTCTCCGGAGGGTGAGCTCCATCGTCGCAGGGTGGACACCGGACGCAAGGGGCGGCTTGGCGTCACGGGGAAGATTCCGGATCGGTCCAGTTTTTTGGTCTCCACAGAATTTTGGGGAAATCCTGCGTTGCCGAGGGTAACCGCCTGAAGGGCTGGTGCGGGTATAACCAAAGGAAGGTTGGCTTGAAGGGGCGATTGGCCGGGCACAGGAGGAAGGGATTTGGCGATCTATGGGACGGCGATTCTGGCCGCCTGCCTGTTGGCAGGTGTGGCTGGTGGAACCTTGCTGGGCAGGGCACTGGGTCTGGACACTGATGTGGGGGGTGTGGGCCTGGCCATGCTGCTGCTGGTGGTGACCACGGACCGGCTGCGGCAGACCGGCCGGATGGGACAGGAGACCCGGTCGGGCATCGCTTACTGGAGCGCGCTGTACATCCCGGTGGTGGTGGCGATGGCGGCCAGCCAGAACGTGCGCGGGGCGCTTTCGGGCGGTGTGGTGGCATTACTGGCGGGGGGAGGCGGTGTGATCCTTTGCCTGGGCCTGGTGAAGTGGTTGGCCCGCCCGGCGGGCGCGCCCAGCCGATCCGAGGGGGCCCCTGATGTTTGACGACGTGGCCGGGGTGTTGGCCCGTTATCACCTGTTGACCGCCCTGGCACTGGTGGGTTTGCTGGCCGGGCTGGCCCACCTTGTCGCCGACCGATGGCTGCGGGGCCGGGTGCACTGGTCGGCGTTGGCGATCCTGACTGGTTTGGGTTTGGCCCTGTGGGGCGGTTGGGAAACGGGCGGGAAGCAGGGCCTGGCGGACCTGCCGGTGTTCGCCGGACTGGCGCTGCTGGGCGGGCCGATGCTGCGTGACCTGGCGATTGTGGCCACGGCTTTCGGGGTGAAGCTCGAGGAACTGAAAGGCGGGGGGCTGGTCGGCGCGGTCTCCCTGATTCTGGGGCTGACGGTGTCGTTTGGATTTGGCGGTGCGGTGGCGTATGCGTGGGGTTACCGGGATGCCGCCAGCCTGACGACGATCGGTGCCGGGGCGGCCACCTACATCGTGGGTCCGGTGACCGGCACGGCGGTGGGTGCTGATTCGGAGGTGATCGCGCTGGCGGTGGCGGCGGGTTTGGTGAAGGCGGTGTCGGTGATGGTGATCACGCCCTGGGTGGCACGGTGGATCGGACTGGACAACCCGCGGGCGGCGATGATTTTCGGGGGCCTGATGGGGACCAACAGCGGAGTGATGGCCGGCCTTGCCGCGACCGACCCGAAGCTGGTGCCCTATGGGGCTATGACCGCAACCTTCTACACGGGGTTGGGATGCCTGTTGGGACCATCGGTGTATTACGGGATGATCCGGTGGCTGACGGGATGAGAGGGGGGAGACTGGGCAGATGGTGGAATTACCGGTGATCCGGCGGGCCCGGGGCCACGGGGAGGCGGTGGCCCTGACCGTGGATGGGGCGACTGTCAGCTACCGCGACTTGCTGGAGCGGTCGGCCACCGTGGCGACCGGTTTGTTGGAGGCCCTGGGGACCGGGGACCTGGCCGAGACGCCGGTGGCGGTGCTGGCGACACCCGGCGCGGCGTATGTAGCCGCCCAGTGGGGCGTGTGGCGGGCAGGCGGGATATTTCTGCCTGTGGGGTTGACGGCCACTCGGCAGGAATTGGAGCACGCGTTGACCGATTCGGGGGCCAAGGCGGTGCTGGCCACGGCGGACCAGGTGGCAGTGATCGAACCTCTGTGCGTGAGCCTGAGGATAGCCGTGTTGAAGCTTGGCACGGACCAGGGCCTAGTGGGTGCTGCGATTGGTCAGGAGGGCTTGCCCGAGGTGGCCCCCACGCGGCGGGCGATGATGCTGCACACCAGTGGAACCACCAGCAAGCCGAAGGGTGTTGTGACGACGCATGAGACCATCGCCGCCCAGGTGGAGAGCCTGGTGGAGGCGTGGGAGTGGACGGCCGCGGACCAGATCCCCCTGTTTTTGCCGCTGCACCACATCCATGGCATCGTCAACGTGCTGGGGTGCGCCCTTTGGTGCGGGGCCCGGGTGGATGTTTTCAACCGCTTTGACGCCCCGACCGTGCTGGAGCGGGTGGGGGCGGGAGCCTACACCCTGTTCATGGCGGTGCCGACGATTTATGTGAAATTGCTGGAGATGCTGGAGGGGGATGACCCGAGGCGGCCGGAGTGGCTTCGGGGGATACGGGGCCTGCGGCTGATGGTCTCGGGTTCGGCGGCCCTGCCGGCAGGGGTGTTCACGCGGTGGCGCGAGTTGACGGGGCAGGCTCTGCTGGAACGCTATGGCATGACAGAGATCGGAATGGCGCTGGCGAATCCGATGCGGGGCGAGCGCCGGGCCGGCGCGGTGGGGATGCCGTTGCCGGGGGTGGCCGTGCGACTGGTCTTGGAGGATGGGACCGTCGTAACCGGGACGGGGGAACCAGGCGAGATTCAGGTGCGGGGGGCCACTGTCTTCCGGGAATACTGGCGCCAACCAGAGGCGACATCAACCTCGTTTGACGGGGAGTGGTTCCGGACCGGTGACATGGCAATCAACGAGGATGGCTATTATCGGATTCTGGGCCGGCGCTCGGTGGACATCATCAAGAGCGGTGGCTACAAGTTGGGGGCCCTGGAGATTGAGGCAGCGCTGCTGGACCATCCCGCGGTGTGCGAGGTGGCGGTGGTGGGGCTACCGGATGAGACGTGGGGGGAGGCGGTGACGGCGGTGGTGGTCAGGCGGGAAGGGGAAATCCTGGATCTGGAAATCCTGCGCGAGTGGTGCCGCGGACGGATGTCGGCCTACAAGATCCCGCGGCGTCTGGTGTTGGTGGACGCGTTGCCGCAGAACGCGATGGGGAAGGTCACGAAGCCCGCGGTGGTGCGGCTTGCGGTCGGGGAGTCTTGAACGCAACGGGCTGTCAGGCGACGGCAAACGGGCTGGATGGATTGCCCTGGGAACGAAACCCTTTTTGGCGCGCACTAGCCCAGGCTAATTGAGGCCAGGGCTGAATTAGTCAATCTGCCGGTCGTACCACGGACAGGGCTGCCATTTCGGATTCGGATAAAACCCCTCCGTAGATTTGCACCTCCCGCATCCGCGCGTTGGACGGGCCGTTCTCGCCGGTGCCGAGGCGGAGGGGTGCGT
>CAWUOE010000004.1:0-30953 GCA_963923355.1 uncultured Gemmataceae bacterium
CAGGGTAAGGCGAGCTCAACGAGCCGCCACCCTGGGTTCAGAGCCGTCCACCCATGTCCAAAACCAAAAACAAACAAAACCCCAAACCTCAAAAACCCAAAACCCCACTTCCCAAAACAAACAACCCCCCACACCCCCCTTCAAAAAACTAATTACCCATCCCATGCATCCCCAAATATCACTTCCCCTCCAGGGCCCACCGCTTCATGGTGGCGATGTTCGCCTGCAAATCAGCCGTATTCTGACCCTTCAAATCCCGCAGGTACACCGCCATCTCGGCATCGTACCGCTCGGGGCTTTCGGGTTGCCGGCCCTGGTCACGAGTCTCCTCCATCCAGCCATCCAGCCGGCCCCGCAGGCGGGCCAGGGTGTCGGCATGTTCCGGCAGGCCGGCCAGGTTGGTCTGCTGCCAGCGGTCTTCACGCCACCGGTACAGTTCCTCCGCCGGCCGCGTCGGAGAGAACAGCAGCCTTTCCTGCAACGGGCTCAGCCGGCCCGCGGCGTGCAACTCGCGCAACCGGGTCAGCGTCGGTTTCTGGTCCTTGTACCGGCAGGGCTGCAGCATCGGTCGCTGCGGGTAAAAGTTGCGGATATACAGCCATTCCCCGTCCCGCACGCTGCGGATGCGGTCCACTGTCTCGTCGCACCGGTCCCGCGCGGCAAAGACTTCCCGCCGCGGCGCTTGGTCCGGGGCCAAAAGGTTTTTCCCCTGCACCCCGGCGGGGATCGCGATTCCGGCTGCTGCCAGGGAAGTCGGGGCCAGATCGATCAGCAGCGCCAGGTCCTCCCGCACTTCCCCCCGGGCTGTCCCATCCTGCCGCACAGGCCCGGTCGGCACCCCCGGCCCGCGCAGGATCATCGGCACATGCGTCCCCTCGTCGTAAAGGAACTGCTTGCCCCGCGCGTGGCTGATGCCATGGTCGGTGACAAAGATCACCAGCGTGCTGTCCAGCAGTTTTTCCTGCTCCAGCCGGGCCACCACCCGCCCGACGGCGGCATCGGTTTCCCGCACGCTGTCCAGATACAGCGCCCAGTCCCGGCGCAGCGCCGGGTCATCGGGATAATGGGGCGGCAGGCTGACAGCCTCGGGCCGTGTGGCCCGCCCGCCCATCCGTTTCTCCAGGCCCGCCCAGCCGTTGCCATCGCGCAGCTTGCCCCCGGGCAGTTGCACCTGCATGAAGAACGGCTGCCCCAGCTTCCGGTCGCCCCAGTCGGCCGAATCATACATCCCCTTGTCCCAGTCAAAGTTGTAATCGGTCTTGCCCGGGGCCCGGTTGCCCGGCACCCCGTTGCCGATGCAGGTGTGGTAACCCGCCTGCCGGAACAGCACCGGAATCGGCACCACCCCCGTCGGCAACCCGATGGGCATGCCCCGTCCGCTCCGGTGGTGGTGTGCGCCCAGCGTGGTCTGGTACATCCCGGTGATCAGCGCGCTGCGGCAGGGCGAACAGACCGGGCACGTGGTGTAGGCGTGGCTGAACCGGGTCCCCTCCCGGGCCAGCCGGTCCAAGTGGGGCGTCTGAATAGTCTTCTCGCCGTAGCACCCCAGGTTGGCGGACATGTCATCCACCACGATCCACAAAATGTTCGGGCGCTCTGCCCCCGGGGCCGTCCCGCCGCTGCCCAACCATGCCAGCACCACGGCAAACCACGCCAGATTCCGCATCATTTGAGAGCCTCTCCTGAGGAATCCCCTGATCATCCGCCCCTGGCTGAAAGGGCGCAAGTTCCTTGAGGGGCTCCACCCGGAACCTTAAAATAAGTGAATCATCCACCCTCACGATGGGTCTGCCCATGCTTGCCGCGTCTCTCTGCCCCACCCTGCTGGCTGTGGCCCTGGCCCTCGCTCCGGGGGAAAAGCCTCTCGTCGCGGCCGGTTTCGCCCGGCAGGACATCACGCCCGGCTACCCGGTCCGCCTCAGCGGGTTCGGCTTCCGCCGCGCCGAATCCGAGGGGGTGCAGCAGCGCGTCTGGGCCAAGGCCATGGCGCTGGGCGCGGACCAGCCCTGGGTGCTGGTGACGGTCGATAACCTCGGCTGCTCCCTCGCCATCCGCCAGCAACTGCTCGATCGGCTGAAAACCAGGGGAGTCACAGCCGCGCGTTTCGCCATCGCCGCCTCGCACACCCACACGGCGCCCATGCTCGAAGGGGTCTGCCCCACGCTGTTCGGCCAACCCATCCCGCCCGACCACCAGGATCACATCCGCCGCTACACCGCCGAGTTCACCGACAACCTCGAGAAGGTGGTCCTGGCCGCGCTGGCCGACCGCCGCAAGTGCGAGCTCGGCTGGGCCGTCGGCAGCGCCGGCTTCGCCATGAACCGCCGCACCAGGGGCGGCCCGGTGGATCACGACCTGCCCATCCTGGTGGCGCGCGATCCCCGCACCGACAAGGTCCATGGCATCTGGGCCGCCTACGCCTGCCATGCGGTGACACTGTCCCACAACAAGGTGGGTGGCGACTGGCCGGGCCACGCCCAGCAGGCGATCGAGGACGCCTTCCCCGGCGCCACCGCGCTGGTCAGTATCGGGTGCGGCGCCGACAGCAACCCGTCCTCCGGCGTGACCGGCGACAAGGTGGAGGTCGCCTCCCGCCAGGGCATCGAGATCGGGCGCGAGGTCGAACGACTGGTGAAAGCGGGCCTCGCTCCGCTGGGCCCGCCCACCACCGCCACGCTCGAGACCATCTCCCTCGCCTTCGCCACGCCCCCCACACGGGAAGAATTCCAGGCCCGGGCCCAAAAGCAGGACTACATCGGCCACCATGCCCGGGTCCAGTTGGCCCGTCTCGACAAGGGCGACCCACTGCGTGCCAACATTCCCTACCCGGTGCAGACCTGGTCCTTTGGCAAGGATCTGGCCATGGTCTTCCTGCCGGGGGAGGTGGTGGTCGACTACGCACTGCGCCTGAAAAAGGAACTGGATGGCAAACGCCTTTGGATCAACGCCTACACCAATGATTCCCCCTGCTACATCCCCTCCGAGCGCATCCTGAAGGAAGGCGGCTACGAGGGCGGTGGCGCCATGACCTACTACGACCAACCGGCCCCCTTCCGTCCCGGGCTGGAGCAGCAAATCATCGCCGCGGCGGAAAAGCCCCTGCTGGCCGATTTCAAATCCACCGCCGCCGACACTGCCAAAACCCAGGGCACCCAAGCCAGGGATCCCAACCAGGCCCTCGCGGCCTGGCGTGTGCCCCCCGGCACCCGGCTGGAGCTGGTCGCCCACGAACCCCTGGTGCAAAGCCCGGTCGCGATCGACTTCGCCCCCGATGGCTCCCTCCTCGTGGCCGAGATGCGCGACTACCCCCTGGGCATGAATGGCGATTACCAGCCCGGCGGCCTGGTGCGCCGCCTCACCGACACCAACGCCGACGGCCGCTACGACCAATCTACTATCCTGGTAGATAATATCCCATTCCCCACCGGGGTCACCGCCTGGCGCGACGGCGTGCTGATCTGCGCCGCCCCCGATATCCTCCTCGCCCGCGACACCGACCGCGATGGCAAGGCCGATGTGGTGGAAAAGCTCTACAGCGGCTTCGGCACCGGCAACTACCAGGCCAGGGTCAACTCCCTCACCCCTGGCCTCGACGGCTGGCTCCACGGCAGTTGCGGCCTCTTCGGCGGCAAGATCAAAAGCCACAAGACCGGCAAGGTGCTCGACCTCGGCGACCGCGATTTCCGCATCCACCCCGACACGGGCGCCATCGAACCCGCCACCGGGCGCACCCAGCAGGGACGCGTGCGCGATGCGGTCGGCAACTGGTTCGGCTGCGACAACTCGGTCCTGGCCTGGCACCTCGCCCTGCCCGATGAATACCTCCGCCGCAACCCCGCCATACGCCACCCCCGGGTGATCCAGTCCGTGGCGGCGGATGACGCCGCCAACCGCCTCATACCCGCCGGCAGCGTGCAGATGTTCAAGCTGTCCGGTCCGGTGGGCGCTGTCACCTCCGCCTGCGGCATCGGCACCTACGACGACACACTGCTCGGAAAGGGTTACGCCAACAGCCTGTTCACCTGCGAGCCGGTCCACCACGTCGTCCACCGGCTGGAGTTGCAAGCCAGGGGGGCCACCTTTGCCGGCTACCGCCCCGCCGCCGAGGCCGACCACTCCTTCCTCGCCTCCAGCGATCCCTGGGCCCGCCCCGTTCAGGTGAAGGCTGGCCCGGATGGCTGCCTCTATGTGGTTGACATGTACCGCTTCCTCATCGAGCACCCGCGCTGGATCCCCAGCGAGGACCTCGAAAAGATCGACACCCGCGCCGGTGCCGAGTTGGGGCGCATCTACCGCCTGCGGCCAGCCGACGATGCGCCCCGCCCCATCGTTGACCTGGCCACCGCCCCGCTGGCCACCGTGCTCAAACAGATGGAAACCCCATCCGCCGCCGGGCGCGACCGCGCCATGCAGCAGTTGCTCTGGCGCAACGACAAGGAAGCCTGCCCCCCGTTGCGTCAATTGGTCCTGACCCACCCCGACGGGCTGGTGCGATTGCAGGCGCTTGCCACGCTGGCCCTGCTGGCCGGTCCCGATGAAACCCTGGTGCTGAAGGCACTGGCCGACCCGCATGCCGGCGTCCGCCGTCAGGGGGCCCGCTTGGCCGGCACTCTGGCACCCGCGGCCACGGTGCGCGATGCGCTGATTCCCTTGGCCAACGATGCCGAGGGGGGCACCCGCCTGCAGGCGGTGCTGTCACTGGGTGAATGGAAGGACACCACCGCCGCCCGCGCGCTGGGCCAGGCCGCCGGCAGCCACGCCCAGGACACCTTCCTGGTCAGCGCCGCCCTCAGCGGCACCCATGCCGAATCCCTGGGCGAATTCGCCACCGCCGCCCTCCAGGCCCGCCCCGATCCCAGCCCCGCCTTTTTCGGACGCCTCGCGGAGGCGGTCGCCTCCAACGAGACGGCGCTCAAACAACTCGCCCTCGCCGTGCTGCTACCCGGTGCCAACGCGCCACCCGGTGAACCGGTCCGCCGCGCCGGCCCCTGGCTGGTGGCGCTCGATGGCACCGGCAATCGCCTGGCCCGGCTCGGGCCCGAGGTCGCCGGCGCGCTCAGGGAATTGGCGGGCATCTCCCGCGCCATGCTGGCCGACGCCAAATCTTCCGAAACCGACAAGCTGTCCGCCATCCAACTGCTGGGTCGTTTGCAGGCCGACAGGCAGGCCGATCTGGCCCTGGTGGCAAGGCTTTTGGCCCCGGCCGAAACGCCTGCCCTCAGGCAGGCGGCCCTCACCCGCCTCGCGACGATCGATTCCCCCGAGGCTGCCAGCCTGTTGGTCGAGCAGTTCCGCGCGCTCAGCCCCGCCCTGCGCGGTGCGGCGCTGGACGCACTGGCCAGCCGGCCCGCCTGGGTCAAGCTGCTCCTCGATGCCGTGGAGTCCGGCACCATCACCCCCGGCCAGGTCGATGCCATCCGCAGGCAGCGCCTGGTCGACCACCGCGATGCCTCCCTGCGCGACCGCGCCCGCAAACTCCTCGCCGGCGGCGGCGACGCCGCCCGCGCCGAGGTGCTCGCGAGGTATCAGCCGGCCACCACCCTGCCCGGTGACCCGGTCCAGGGCCGCGACCTCTTCCGCAGGCACTGCTCCGTCTGCCACCGCCTCGAGGATCACGGCAACGCCGTGGGGCCCGACCTGCGCACTGTCGCCGGCAAATCCCCCGCCAGCCTCCTGCTCGAGATCATCGACCCCAACCGCAACCTCGATTCCAGGTACCTGGTCTACGCCGCCACGCTGAAAAGTGGACAAACCGTGGCAGGTATCATCGCCTCCGAGAACGCCACCAGCCTGACGCTGCGCCAGGCCGATGGCCAGGAGCGCACCCTGCTGCGGGCAGAGCTCGAAAGCCTCGAGACCACCGGCAAATCCCTGATGCCCGAGGGGCTGGAACGCGAGATCACCCCGGAGGCCATGGCCCATGTCCTGGCCTATGTGGCTCGTCAGGAAAGCCCGGCCAAATCCCTGCCCGGCAACACCCCCGCCCAGGTGGCCATCACTCCCTCCGGTGCCCCGCTGCAGGCCGCCCAGGCCGAGGTCCGGGGCGCCAGCATCAACTTCGAGACCGAGTTCGGCAACATCGGCAACTGGCACGGCCAGCAGGACACCGTCCGCTGGAAGCTGAAGTCTCCCCAGCCCGCCACCCTGGATCTGTGGATCGATTTCGCCTGTGCCCAGGCCAGCGCCGGCAACACCCTGACTGTAGAGACACCCGATGGCAAGCTGTCCTGGAAGGTCCCTTCCACCGGCCCCGACTGGTCCGCCTACCAGCAACTGAAGATCGGCCAGGTCAAAATTCCAGCCGGCGAATCCACCCTCACGGTCCGCCCCGCCGGTGCCGTCACCAACGCCCTGATCGACCTCCGCACCATCTACCTGACCGCCCAGGGCACCCCCCCGGTGCTGGTGGCCAAGGGCCAGACCGATGTCCCCCAGTCTCCCGGTGAACTGGTGCGCGCCATGGAGACCGGCACCGGCGACAAGGCTCTGGTCCAGAAACTGCTCGAGCAACGGTCCGACTGGGCCGCCGACATGCTCCAGGACATGACCAACGGCCTGGCCGAGGGCAAGGAAGAGTACAAGGCCATCCCGCTGATCTGGCGCGTGGCCATCGCCCAGGGCCGCAAAGGCGACCCCGCCACGCTGAAGGCCATCCTCCGGGTCTCGCTGCCCGCCTTGGAGGCCGACATGCGCGACTGGCAGGCCGTCGTGGTGGGCGGCGGGCTGATCAACGGCTCCACCTTGGCCGGTCGCTGGCCGCATGGCGAGTACCGCGACCTCCTCACCCGCGAGGACGATCTGCGCAAGCGCTGGGACCGCGCCATAGCCTTGTCCTTCGCCATGGCCGACAACCCCAAGGTGAACACCGGCACCCGTTACGATGCCCTGCGCATGGTGGCCCTGAGTGCCGATCGCGCCAGGGCTTTGGCCGTGCTCGCCCGCTACCTGAAGCCCGGCACCGATGATGAATTGGTCATGGGCGCCGTCAGCGGACTGGGCGACATCCCCCCCGATGAGGACTCCAAAGTGGCACCCCTGCTGCTGGAGGCCCTGCCCCGTCTTAACGAGGAGAATCTGGGCATGGCCCTCGGCGCCCTGGTCCGCACACCCTCCAGGGCGACCGCCCTGCTGGAGGCGATCGCCGCCGGCAAGCTGCCCGCCGGCAAGGTGACCAACCCACACAAAAAGGCCCTGCTCGACTCCGCCGACGCCTCGGTGCGCGCCAGGGCGAGGGACCTGCTCAAATAATTCAACAAAAAAGATCAGACAAAAAGAAAACCCCGGGCCGCGCGGTGGAGCGCGGCCCGGGGCGGCTTCCGCCGGCCGGTCTCGAGGTGACCCTGCCGGCTTGGCTCCCGGTTTGGCCTAGCGCAGGAAGCTCTTCGAGGTGGTGGTCCCCGGCGCCGGTTGCGGCTGCGCTTGGGGCGTCCCGCCAGGCGTCATGCCCGGGGCGCCCGCGGGCGGCGCCACTGTTGACGGCGCCAGCGGCGGCTGGCCGGTCACGGGGGCCGGTGGCAGCACCGCGTTGGGCACCACTGTCGAGCTGCTGGGCGGCGCGGCGCATGGCGCGCTGGGCGCGGGCATGATGCTCGAGATCGAGGGCATCAGTCCGCCGCTGGAGAAGCACGGCTCCGGCGGGCAGGCGCTCACCGGCGTCGAGCACGCCGGCGCGGGGCAGGCCGGCGCAGCGTACATCGGCGGCGGGCCCTGGTTGTAGGACACGATGAACTCGCCCGGCCCCAGCGGCACCGGCGACCCGTTGGCGGGTTGCTGGTTCTTGTTGTGGCCCGTCAGCTTGGCCAGCAGCCCCTCGCGGTTCTTGTCATGGCTGCACAGGCCCAGCAGACCCTTCTTCGGGGCGGGCTCCGGCGCGGAGCAGGTGGTCGTTCCGCAGGGGTTGCTGACGGGCGCCGGCGCGTGGGCGGAGGAATTGCCGCCCATGCTCATGCACCCTGTCAGGGTGAGGCCCGAGGCGGCGACTACTGCTGCCTGGGCCGGTAACTTGAGGGAAAAACTTGCCATGGTGCGAAATTTCCCGGCGACACGCGGCGCAACGGGCGCCACAACTACAATCGGACCCGCATAACCCTTCCCCCCTCCCGGCCAACTGGCAAACAAACTTGAGCAAAAAACAAAAGCCCCGCCGATTTGGCGGGGCCTAAGGTCGTCAGGCACGGAACTGTTTGCCTGACCGTCATGTTTTTCCATCTTCCCGGCCGCTTGACAAACGGCCGGTCGTGATTCACCGCGAGCTGGCCCGCAACTGGCCGCGCAGGTAGGTCAGCGCCGCCTGGAGTTGCGTGTCCACAAAGGGAGCCTTGTCATCGTCCGTCTTCTTCTTGCCGCCCGGACCCGCGATCACCTCCGAGTCCCGCAGCGCCTCGAACAGGTCATCCCGCTCCTTGCGGGTCAGCTTCACATCCTGGTCGGGTTTCACGCCCCAGGTGTCCTCGTCCTTGCCGCCCGTGCTCGACTTGTTCAGGTTCTTGCCGCTGGGCCGCCAGAAGGTGGCGGTGGTCAGCTTGATTTCGCCGTCCCCGAACTCGCGGATGTTCTGCACGCTGCCCTTGCCGAAGCTGCGCTCGCCGATCACCCACGCGCGGTGGTGGTCCTGCAGCGCGGCCGAGACGATCTCGCTGCCCGACGCGCTGCCGCCGTTGACCATCACCACCATCGGGAAGTCGCTCAGGCTGTTCTCCGCCGACCCGGAGAACTGGGTCTCCTGCCGGCCCCGCGGGCGGATGCTCACGATCAGGCCGTCGTCGATGAACATGTCCGAGATCAGCACCGCGCTGTCCAGCAGGCCGCCGGGGTTGAACCGCAGGTCGAACACCAGTCCCTTCATCCCCTGCTTCCGCATATCGTCCAGCGCCCGGGCCATGTCGCGGGCCGAGTTGCGGGCGAAGCTCGTCAGACGGATGTAGCCGATCTTGCTCTTGGGGTCCACGAACCAGTTCCACGAGGCGTCCGGCTTGCGGCTGTAACCCAGCACGCTCTCCACCTCGATCCGGTTGCGGATCAGCTTGATCTCCCGCTCCTTCGGCTCACCCTCGCGCTGGATGAAGATGGTCACGGGCGTGCCGGGCTTGCCCAGGATCTTCTTCACCGCGTCGTTGGTGGCCAGACCCTTGGTCGAGATCACCTCGGGCTTTTCCAGCTTGTTGCCCTTGTTGTCCACATCCAGGATGATCTTCGTGATGATGTCGCCCGCCTGCACCCCCGCCTTGAAGGCCGGGCTGTCCTTGATCGGGGTGACCACCAGCAGCATGTCCGTCACGCTGTCCTTGCGGATCTGCACGCCGATGCCTGTGAAGTTCCCCTGGATCTCCTTGTCCAGCGTGGCCTTCGTCTCGGCGTCGATGTAGGTCGTGTAGGGGTCCATGTTGACCATCATCCGCTGCAGGGTCACATCCACATCCTTGCCCTTGTCCAGATCCTCCCGCCGGCCGAGCTTCAGCCGCGCGTCGGTCAGCAGCTTCAGGATCGCCTCGCCGGTCAGCGACTCGGGCTTTTCCAGTTGGCCCGCGATGTCCGCCGGAACCTTCTCCTCCACCCGGCGGAACAGGCCCTGGATGGCCCAGGCCGCCATCTTGCCGGGCTTGATCTCCTTCACATACTCCCGCTGCAACAGGTCGATCGCCTTCTTCACGGTCTTGGCGAAGTCACCCGCCGCCTCCGGCGACAGCTTGGCGCTTTCCAGCAACTCGCCACGCTTGGCCTGGAACGCGGCCAGATCACCACCCTTGGCCAGAGCCTGGTACTGCTTGCGCAACGAACGCTGCACCTCCAGCTTCGGCATGGCGGCCAGCAGGTTCCGGCCCTCCTCGGCGAACTGGGCGGGGATCTTGCCCTCCTTCACCAGGGCCTCGAAGGCGGCCGAATCAGACGCCGCCTTTTCGGCGGCCGCAGGGTTCCGCGTCAGCTTGTAGTGGTTGGCCCGGCCGCCCAGCACAAAGGGAAACTGCTGTTTCTCTTCCTTGGTCTTGCCCACCTGGCGGGCCATCTCGGGCAACTGCTTGTCGATGTACTCGGTCAACTCGTCCACCGTCACCCGGCCGTCGGGCTCCCCGCCCTCGGTGTCCGCCTTGCCGGCCAGGCCCTCGGTCACCACCTTGGTGAAGATGCCTTCGCCTTCCGGCAGCGTCAGCGACGGCTGCAGGCCGTTGGTGGCCAGGAACACCACGTGGCCGGTCAGGGGCGCGTGCTCCTCCGTGCCATCATCCCCCAGAAATTCCCGGTACGGCGTCTGGCCCAAGGTCGGCTCGGCGATACCCTTGCCCGGCGCGGTGTATCCCTTGAAGTTCACATCCAGGAAGGTGGCCACGCGCTGGCTCTTCAGGTTCTTCAGCGCGTCGGCGATTTCCGATTCACCCACCGCGGTGCGGTCCCGGGTGGCGAACTGGCTGTCTGCCAGGAAATAGCAACGTCGGTCGCCGCCGTCGGTTTGCGGCCCGCCCTGGGCGAACAGCCCCACGATCACGGTGTCACCCGGCTTGGCCTCTTTGGCCAGCCAGTTCAACCCGTCAAGAAACGCCGCGCGGGTGGCCTGCTCGGCCCCCACCAGCAAGCGGGCGTCCCCCGGGGCCAGGTTCAGGTGTTTGCCATCGGCCAGAAGGTCATACAGCGCCTTGGCGTCCTTCTCGGCGCCGGGCCTTGCCTTGATGGCCGGATCCTTGAAGGTGCCGGCCCCAGCGACCAGCACCAGCGTTCGCCCGGTGGGCGTGGCCTGTTCCACTTCCTCGGCTCGGGCCGGAAGCCAAAAGGCCAACCCCGCCACCAAGGCCACCAACGAGGCCACCCATCCGTTCTGGCGCAAACGCATCATCCATCCCCCGGCACGGCCACAGGACTCCCCACCCGGACAGACCGGGACGGCAGTGACCCAAGACCTCTCTCCTAGCGAAGTATATTCGCCAGCCCACCCAAGCAACGCAACCCGGAGTCTCGGCGCAGCGGGAAAGGGCAGGGTAACCGATTGTGGGAGGCCGCCTTTTTGTAAAAATGGCAAAGATGGGAGCTATAGAAGGTAGCTCTGGCCAAATTATTATCCGCCAGCCCCAACCACCCAACTGACAGCCAACGCACCCACGCAAACGCACACCAGCACAAGGCAAAGCCATCCGGTACTGAGCATCTCATTGCCGCAAACCGTTTCACCCATCACCAAAGGATCACGGGCCAGCAACAACAAAGCCAATGCATGCACAGGCAACAGGACCGCGTTGACCACCTGACTGGCGAACATAAGCGGGATGAGGGGCAGGCCCGGCAGGGCCACCACGCTAACCGCGGCGACTGTCAGGCCGATGAAAGCCGCGTAAAAGAGATGAAACTGGTGGGAATCCAGATCCAGGGAAGCCGGCGCACCAATCCCTTCAGCAATGGAATACGAGGTGGCCAAGGGAACCACCGCGGCAGCCAGCAGGGAGGCGCCCAGCAGACCGGCACCGAACAACAGGGTTGAAAATCGCCCGGCCAACGGCTGAAGCGACACCGCCACATCGCCCGCCTCCTCCACCGGGATGCCTGCAGGGTGCAGGGTGGCAGCGCAGGCGACCGCGATGGCGAGACCAATCACGCCGGTCAGCACCGAGCCAACCACCACCTCGACCCGCTCGATCGCCATGTCCTCCCGGCGGATTTTCTTGTCCACCGCGTAAGACTGGATGAAGGCGAGGCCCCATGGGGCCAGGGTGGTTCCCAAGGTCGCGGCAATCGCCAGCCATTCCGCATGATTGACAGGCAACGCCGGAACCAGGGACCCGTGAACCACTTTCCCCCAATCCGGGCCTGCCAAAACGCCATCGACAATGTACAGGGCCAAGGTGGACGAGATGACCAGCAGCACCCCTTCCACCCGCTGAAAGGAGCCAAGCACCACCACCAGTGCGATGAGCACCCCGGCTACCGGCGCGCTCAACCAGGGCGGAATCCCAACAAGCAAGGCAGCAGCGGAGATCCCCGCATACTCCGCGCAGATGGTTCCAAAATTGGCGAATAACAACCCGGCCACAGCCAGATAGCCAAACGTGTGGCCCCAGCGGTGCCGGATGACAGCCACAAAACCTTTTCCGCTGGCCACACCGATTCGCACCGCCACCACATGGAAATAGACCAGCAGGAGGGTGGATGCGGGAATGATCCACAAAAGCCTGTAGCCGTGGTCTGCCCCAAGCTTGGAATAGGTGGCAATCCCGGCGGGATCATCGTCGGACAGGCCGGCCAAAATCCCCGGCCCTAAAACAGCCAGGAAGGCCGCCAGAAATCCCGTCCCCCGGTCCCGAAAATCGAGGAAACGCTTGGCGATTCCCCGTCGTCGGTGCGCCAAGTGCTGGCGTCGGTGCTTGGGGTGGGCGGTCATGGTTCGCCAATCTCGCACTGGCGGATGGTTCTTTCAAAGGCGCACCGGATTATACGGCACCCTTTTCAACCAATAACAGGAGCTAAAAAAAGTGGAACCCGGCTCCGCCTGGGCGTTGCCGGGTTAACGAGTATTCCAACACTCGGAAAAAATGTCATTCCACATTCAGATCGAGGGTCACCCCCTCACCTTGGGTGATCTCAACCACCAGGGGTGTGGTGGCTGCCGTGCGGTACTTTTCCGGAAAAATGTTTTCGACCGGTGCCGCCTTGTCGTCCACCACCAGCTTGGGAGCCGGCACAAAGTGGACCTGGTATTTGCCCGGTGCAAGGCCCAACGCACCCCGGGCACCAAACACTTCAAAGGAGCCATCCTTCGCGGTCCTGGAATTGCCTGATACCTTCTTTTCCTTGGGATCCTTGGGAATGCTGGTGAACACCACCAGCGTTTCCTGGGCAGGCTTCCCGGCAAGGGTGACCTTGCCCCGCACCCGGACCAGACCCTTGGGCTGGTCATTGCTGGTCCCGCCCTCGCTGGTTTCAATGGGTTGCAGATCGTCGCGGTAAACCCCGTGCAAGCCGATCTGGGAAATGACCGGCTCCTTGCCCTTCATGGTCACCCAGGCGATCTGATCGACCTCGCCGTAATCGGAACCGCGCATGGAGCTGGCACCACCCGTGGTGGCCAACTGGTAGAGATTGCGTCCCTTGCGGATCGACTTGCGGAAGACATGCACGTGCCCGGCGAAAACGGTGTATTGGCGTTCAGCCAGAATGTCTTCCACCTCCAGCCAGCCGTTCTTGTCCAGATCCTTGAAATTCCACAGCGGATGATGGAGGAACAGGAAGGTCCAGCGGACCTGGCTGTTCTTGGCCAATTCCGCCTTGAGCCACTCGCGTTGCTTGGCACCGATACGAGTCTTGGCATACGCCTTGTCATCGGCCTCGGCATCCTCGTCGCTGGTGTTGAGCCCCACAAACAGACAGTTCTTGTAGACAAAGCTGAAGTTGCGCCGGCCGTAGGCCTCCTTCC
This sequence comes from uncultured Gemmataceae bacterium, assembly GCA_963923355.1. Lineage (GTDB taxonomy): Bacteria > Planctomycetota > Planctomycetia > Gemmatales > Gemmataceae > UBA6894. Next base: position 13,394 of record CAWUOE010000004.1, read on the forward strand.
ACACCCCAGCCTTCACCTTGTTGTTCGCGTCGTGGTTGCCAGGGATGTAAAAGAATGGCATCTGCAACTGCTTGATGTAGCCGTTGAACTCGGTCCATTCCTTCTGGTTCTGGTCCTCCTTGGGAGACCCCTCGATCAGGTCGCCCACCGACATCACGAACTCCGGTTGCAACAGGTTGATCTGCTGGACAGCCCGCGAGAACACACCGGCCCGGTGGCCACCCGTACGGTCAGAGATGATGGCAAACTGGAACTGGTCGGGCGCGATGTTTGCCTGCAGGCTGGTCCAGGGGTTCTTCTCCTGCACCTCTGCCACAAAACCCGGCTTGGTGTTCGCCTCCAGTGAGCCACCCGAATCCGAAACACCCCGGGAAAGCCACACCGTGATTCCCAGGCAAGCCGCCACACCCATCAGCAACAATCCACCGCGCATATTCCACCCCCGATTCAAAAGGCATTCCTGAAGTAATTAGCAATGCCAAACTTGTTTCAGTCAAGCGTTTGATGGGTATTATCTCAAACTCTTTTTGATCATCCCACAAATCCAAGGAATTTTGAGGGAAAACCTTATCAGGAAGGATAAGATAAAACCCGTTTCCGTAATCGAACTCAAGCATCACACGCAATGAACCGCCGAAAGCTTCTGAGCTGGACCATGGCCTCACTCCCTTTGGCGGGATTGACCCAGGATGAAGCCTTGGCAATGCCACCCGGGCGGCTTCCCAAGCGGTGGCCAGAGCGTTCATTGAGCCAAGCAAGCCTGGAGCATCACTACAAACTTTTCACCTCCTTGTGCCAACGGGCAGCCTTGCCCTCGCAGGATGAAACGCTGGCTGGGGCAGAGAAAATCTATCAGCTTCTCCACGCATGGCGGCCAACGGCCCCGGCGGAGGAGGAATTTGTAGCAACCAGCCAGTCAACCCTGGATCATGCCTCAGCCCTGACTCGCCTAGTAACCACCATTGACCTGCATGGGAGTGCCGGGAAATGGACGCTGCTTAATCCAATCCGCTCACCGTTACCTCTCACCTCCAATCTGCCCCAAATCATTCTGATCCGTTTTTCAGGTGAATCAGACCGCCTGGAGCTCGGTGAACTTCTGGCGACCACGCCGACCGAATCTGTGCTACTGAAATTGCCGGACGGTACCGAAGTGCCTATTCCCGCCCGGGTGATGCCACCGGCCATTGTGCGGGGAAAACTATTTGAAGAGGGCAGGAAAGAAGTTTGGCCTGGCCGTGTTTGGGTGCTTGGCCCTGATGGGCAATATCGTTTCGGCAAAGCATACGCCGCCATTGGTACCGTCAGCGAGAAACCGGTGGTTTTTCGCCCTGCCTGGCGCAAGTTGCCCTTTTTCTACAGTGATGGCACTTTCGAGGTAGCTGTTCCCCATGGCAAAGTTTCCATCACGCTGGAACGCGGATTCGAGCATGGCTTGACCACCCTTGAACTGGATCTGAAGCCAGGGGAGACCCGTGAGATTGGAATGACCGGAAGGCGTCTGGTAGACATGCGTGCCCAGGGTTGGGTCAGCGGTGATACCCATGTGCACTGGGCAGTGAATGCGTGGGATGAGAACGAGGACCCCAGGTTGTTACGGGTGGTGCAACGGGCTGAAGATGTCCGCGTTGTCAACAACCTCACCCTGCACCAGTGGCGGGCCAAACGCCCGTTCACCAAACCTGATCATGCCCCCATGGGTCCATTGCAACCCCTCTGCGATGACGAATACCTGGTTCAGATGGGGGAAGAGTTCCGCAACGACAACCAATACGGCCACATCAACCTGCTTAACCTGCGGGAACTAATCCACCCGATCTCCACCGGTCCCGGTAGCGGGGGAGATGCCAATGCCCTCGATTACCCGATCAACAAGACCATCATCGAGCAGGCCCGCAAGCAGGGCGCCGTGATTTGCGAGGCACACAATCTCGGGCCTTTTGGTGCATCGGCTGTTCCTATCCATGTGGCCTTGGGCTTGTGTGATTGCCTGGACCAGCTAGAGCCGGCCCATTACTACCGGTTCCTCGATTGCGGGTTCCGGATCGGGCTGGGGAACGGGTCGGACCACCCAGCCCGGCTGGTCGGGTGCTGCCGGGTGTATGCGCGAATCCAAGGCCCCTTCAGCTTTTCCAACTGGGTGGAAGGGCTCCGTTTGGGCCGCACCTTCACCACCTCGGGACCGCTTTTGTTCCTGCGGGTGAACGGAACCCAAATTGGGGATACCCTGAACGCCCGCAAGGGGGAAACAGTCCGCGTGAGCGCACAGGCCGTTTCGAGGAAGCCCCTGGGCACTTTTGAGGTGATCTCGAACAACATTGTTTTGAAAACCATACGCACTGAAAAAACCGAACACCTCTTTGAATTCGACCTGACCTTGGACCAATCCCGCTGGATCACCGCCCGGGCAGCCAGGGGGGAATCCTTCGACGCGCTTGCCGGGCCGGATATCGCCCACACCTCCGCCATCTACCTGGTGGTGGAGGACAAGCCGGTTTTCCGCCCCGAGGCGGCCGAATGGTGGATCAACAACATCCGCCAGCACCGCGAGCGGGTGCGCCTGACCGGCAATTTTGCCAACGAACAGCAACGCCGCGAGGCGCTGGATTTTGCCGATTTGGGCATCGCCCATTATCAGGGACTGATCACCAAAAACCGAGGATAAGACTATGCGCGGATTTGCTTGTCTTTTGGCTTTGGCAATGGGGCAAACCATCCTTTGGGGCGCCGATTGGCCAACGGTTTCCACGGTGGAGCCACAGCCTCTGTTGGCCCAGGTTCAGCGGCTGGACCAGGCGCTCACCTTTTTGGGCCAGCCACTGCCTGAGGAGGCCCGCAAAGCCCTGGCCAACTTGAAGCCATCCGATGGCGACAAGGCAGTGACCGAGGTGCAGCGTTTGCTGGATCAACATTGTCTGGCGGCGGTGGACATTGGCACGGAGGGTGTGAGCAAGGTCACCGCGGGATCATCTGCCGTGGAACTGGTGGAGCAGGGCTGGCGGGCCTGTCTTGTGAAGGTGGTCAACCGCGCTGGAGCCAACGGGATGTTGCGGGTGGATAGCCCCAGCGCCCAGCCGGTTCCCAACGGTCCAAAAGACAAGGTTTCCGAGCGCTGGATGATGCTGATGCCCCACACCGCCCAACCCTTGCTTCCCAACCTGAGCGGTCTGGGTTTGGAATACACGGTAGTACAGGTTTACAGCCGCGATGCGGGAGAGAAGAAGGCCCTGCTGGATTTTCGATTGGAGGGAGGCAACACCCGGGAAAAAGGTTACCAGGTGAAGGCTTGGGATTTCACCCAAGGCACAGATGGCTGGAAGCCACAAAACCAATGTGTATTGCAGGCGAAGGATGGCAAGCTAATCGTTCAATCCTTGGGTGAGGATCCTTTCTTTTCAGCGCCGGTGGAAACGGCCCGTGGAAAACTGACGCTGCGGTTCTGGGCCCGGTTTGAAAAAGCCGGGATGGGGCAGGTGTTCTGGTGGACCCGCAGCCGCACCATGCCCGATGGTGCCCACATGAGGACGTTCCCGTTTGAACCGGGAGGCAAGGAGTACACGATCGATTTCCGCGCGGAAGATGATCTGGCGGGAATCCGTATCGATCCCGGTGCTGAAAAAGCCACCATCGAATTCGATTGGATCCGTCTTTCGAGGGCAGATCTGCCCAGTGGTCCCAACACCCGTGCGGAAGTTGCCTTCCATGCCCGGCCCAGCGTTCCCGTCACCTTCAAGGTGGCGGAGTTTGACGGCACTCCCTGCACCGCCGCCTTTCTGATCCGTGACAAGGAGGGCCGCGTGTACCCGGCTCAGGCCAAGCGATTGGCCCCCGATTTCTTCTTTCACCCCCAGGTGTACCGCGCCAGCGGCGAGACGGTGCGTTTGCCGGCGGGAAAATATGCGGTGCTTTGCTCTCGTGGCCCCGAGTCGATTCCCGAGGCGAAAGAGTTGGTGGTGAGCAACCAACCCGTCACCTTCAACTACACCGTGCAGCGCTGGATCGATCCCAGCACAAGGGGCTGGTGGAGCGGTGACCACCATATCCATGCCGCGGGCTGCTTGCACTACGAGAACCCCACCGAGGGGGTGGAGCCCTCCGACATGATGCGCCACGTTCTGGGTGAGGACCTGAAGGTGGGCTGCTGCCTGACCTGGGGTCCCTGTTTTGATTACCAGAAGCGATTTTTTACCGGCAAACCGGACAACGTGTCCAAATATCCCTACCTTCTGCGCTACGACGTGGAAGTGAGCGGGTTTGGCTCACACGCATCCGGCCACCTGAACCTGCTGAAGCTGAAGGAGCAGATCTACCCCGGTGGTGATTCCAAGAAGCACTGGCCCACCCTGGGCATGAACACGCTGCGCTGGGCCAAGAAACAGGGTGGCATCACGGGTCCGGCACACTCCGCCAACGGCCTCACCCGAATGGTTGGCCGCATCGAGGGCGCGCAGGACGGCCCGCATGGACTGCCAAACTTCAACATTCCCGCCTACGACGGCATCGGCGCCAACGAGTATATCGTCGATGCCACTCACACGGTGCCCGGCCCGGATGGCAAACCTGTGCCGGCACTCGACTTCATCAGCGCCATGGACACTGAACGTGTGGCGGAATGGAACATGTGGTACCACACGCTGAACTGCGGTTACCGGATCCGCGTCAGCGGTGAGACTGATTTCCCCTGCATTTCGGGCGACCGGGTCGGCATGGGCAGGGTTTATGTGAAAGTACCCGGCAAACTGGATTTCGACCGGTGGGTGGATGGCATCCAGGAGGGACGCAGCTATGTCAGCGACGGCACCACTCACCTGATGGATTTCACCAGCCGCACAACAGCCGGGAAGTCTCTGGAAGTGGGTGACCAAGGCAGCGAGGTAAGGCTGGAGAAGCCAGGCCAGTTGCTTTTCACCGCACAGGTGGCCGCATACCAACCCGGGAAGAAATCTGTCCCTGTCGAATTGGTGGTCAATGGGCAGGTACTGCAAACCAAGGAAATTCTAGCGGACGGCCGCGTGAACGCGTTGAATTTCTCCACCACCATCCAAAAAAGTGGCTGGGTGGCTTTGCGTGTATTCCCCAACGCCCACACCAATCCCATCTTTGTGTTGGTGGACAACAAACCTATCCGCGCCAGCAAGGACAGCGCCAAATGGTGCCTCGCGGGAGTGGAACAGTGCTGGAAGATGAAGGAGAAAACCTACGCCCAAGCCGAGTTGGAACAGGCCAGGGCTGATTACGCGCACGCCCGCAAGGAGTACCGACAGATTCTGGAAGAATGCGAACAGTAAAGGGCCGCGCCAACCTTCAAAAGGTACGGAGCCCGGCCAGATCGGCTGGGCCCCGTACCTTTTGCTCCAACCAAAATCAATTGGTGCTGGGGGGTGGTCCCTTGCCCGCCTCATTGGCTTGTTTTTCAAGGAACTGCTGGAAGGCCCGCTTCATCGTGTTGAGGAAGGGCGGCACCTGCTGCGCCGACATGAACACACGGGCGGAAACGGCGCTGCGGGGATAAAAAGTGGCCAGGAAATCGAATACGAAATCACTGGGGCTGTGGGTGATCATCACCGCGTTTGAGTAGGTGCCAGCCAGCATTTCATCGGGCAATTTGAGTTGGCTATACAGGTCATCGATCGGGGTGGGCTTGGCCCCCGGGGGCGGAGCCGGCAAGGCCGCTGGGGCGCCAAATTTTTTCTCGTACATCCCTATGTTTTCATCCAAGGCGCGGATGAAGCTACCCAAGGTGGGCGGGGTCATCACCACGCGGGTGGCCACCTTGGGTGGTTGCACCAATTGCTGCAGAAAATCGAGGATGAATTCGTTGGGGCCGTTGAGAAGGAGGACCCCTGAAGCATGCACGCCTGGGGAGACCTTGTCCGGTACCCTGGCGCTCACCTGGGAGAATTGTAGGTCCTGCGTGATGGTTTCCGGCGGTTTGGGGTCCTTGGGCTGCTCGGGATGGCCATCACTCATGTCGCACCTGGGTTTTTCCACACAAAGCCAAAACGGGGGACCCGGAGAGGATCGCCCGTTGCCATCATACGCAAAACCGCCCCTGAAAAGGCACAGTGAATCCGATCGGGTTATTTGTCCAGCACTTCCAGTTCGATCTTCCGGAAGCGGACTTCCATCGGACCGCCTGAATGGACCTGCAAACCGACCACACCCCGGCGGGAAATCTGCTCATCGGTCAGGTCGACACAGGGTTGACCGTTGATCCAGGTCCGCACGCGGGCACCCACCGCCTCGATCACATACTCGTTCCATTCACCTGGTTTCACATGCTTCTCGCCTGACTCCTTCCAAAGCAAGCCGCGGCCGCTCTCCTCGTAGAGCTTGCCCCACCAACCCTTGCCGGCATCAGCCTGGGGCCCGCGCATCTCGCCGTCAGGAAGCGGCTCACTGCGGAACTGTATACCGCTGTTCTCACCGTCGGGGGTCAGCTTTACCTGCAGCTTCAGCCGGAAGTCGCGCACCTCCATCTCGGACTTGAGGAAGCTGTTACGCTTGATGCCGGGTGACTTGCCGACAATCTCGCCACCATGCTCCCCCTGCTGCACGCTCCAAAGCTTCTCATCGCCGGTCCAACCCGCGAGGTCCTTGCCACTGAAGAACGCCTTGGCGGTCTCGGCGGTGACGAGGATCGGCGTTTGCGACGGGTGGCGCAGGTAGGCCAGCAGGTCCCGGATCTGGCGGTTGTCCAGGTTGGCCAGCAGGTTGTCCGGCATCATGGAAAGATCAGAAGCTTTCCGATCTTCAATATCGGCTTTGGACAGGGTGATCGTCTCGTTGGCCCCCACCACGGTGAGCGTGTTGGCGTTCTCGTCACGGATCATGCCGGTGAGAAAACGGCCGTTCTTCAGCTCTACCACCGTGGCCGCGTACTCCTTGGGAATGACAGCGGAGGGGTCCAGGATGTTTTCCAGCAGGTAGTCGATGCTGGCCCTGTTGCTGCCGGTCAGCTCGGGCCCCACCTTGCCCCCGACCCCATAGAGGGTGTGGCATTGGGCGCAGACTTTCTGGTAGAGGTGGCGACCATGGGCCAGATCGACCGCCCCGGCGGCCGAGGCGACCTTGCGCACCTGGCTGATGCGCTGGAGTCGGTCGGCCGGGGTGGCGCGGATGGCACCCCAGGCCTTGGTGATCCGCTCCTTCAGCCTGTCATCCCCCACCGTGTGCAATTGCCGGACGGTTTCCGCTGGCACTTCAGTGGTCTTCAATTGGTTTTTCTCCACCGCAGCCAGCAATTCCACCGCCCAGGCGGGACGGGCAGCCAGAGTGGCCACCACTTCGCGCCTGGCTTGCGGGTCGAGTTTGGGATAAGCGGAGAGCAGGCGATCGGGAACAGCACTATCCGCCGTTGAGGCCAGTGCGCGAATGGAGGCCAGCCGCAATTCAGCAGGGCTGTCCGCCGAATCCACCACCCGCAGGGCCACACCCGCAAGTGGGGCATGGGCGGCGGCACGCAACGCCTCGATAGCCTGCAGCCGAGCCTGCGGCTTGGCTGCAGCGTCACCCGCGATGGCGGTCAACTTGTCGAGCGCGCGTTTGTCACCGAACTGCGTGGCCAACGACAGGGCGCGGTCGCGGGTGATCTCATCCTCCTGGGCGAGGGCGGCATCCAGTGCCTTGTCCCAGCCGGCGGGAGCCATCAGTCCCTTGCGGCCGCGCAGGCCAATGCTCATGCCATCGACCAACTTGGGCAATTTGGCACCGGCTGAAGGCAGCGCCACAGCCAGTGCATTGAGTGCCGACTCTGTGGCCTCACTGGCCAATCGGCGGGCCACGAAGGCTGGGAGTGGGTCATAGCCGGAAGCGGCCACCTTCAGCGCGCGAGCGGGGTCCAGAGGCACCAAGGGTTCCAAGGCGTACCAGACCATGAGGGGCAGGTTGAAGTCACCGGCATCCTCGGTGTGTGCCGCCAGTGGCTCCACCAAGGCCCAACGTATCTGGGGTTCAACCTGCCGGATGGCAAGGCTGGTCAACTCACGCCGCACCACCGGGGACGAATCGGTTTTGGCCAAGCCCACGAGCTTGGACAGAGTCCCATCGGGAATCCCCTGTTCGGTCGACAGCCGGATCGCCCAGCCGCGGACATGGTCGTCGGAATCGGAGAGCAGCTTCTCGAGAGTGGCCGTGTCGATACCACCGGTGGAATGCAGGGCCCACACCCCTCGCAAACGTTTCAGGGGATCCTTGTGGGCGACAGCCTGCTCGGCCAGCTTGGCACGGACAGCGGCACCGGGCTTGCGCTCGGCCAGCAGGCGCCGGGCGTGGCGCACGAACCAGTCGTTGTTGTGGGTCTGGTAGGCGGCAAGCTCTTCATCGGTTGCCTTGCCCAGATTCACCAGCACCTTGGGTGTGTTCTCGTAGCTGATCTTGTAGACACGCCCGTTGGTGCGGTCGAACGCTTTCACATCGCCGGTGTGGCAGGCCTGCTTGTCGTACCAGTCGATCAGGTAGACGTTGCCATCGGGCCCGTACCGGAAATTGATGAAGCGGGCCCAGGCATCATTGGCCAGCAGGAAATCGGGCCGGTGGCTGGCCACATAACCGGAGCCTTTGGGCACCAATTGCTCCACATTCAGCCTGCGGCCGTGGATGTTGCCCAGGAAAAACTGGTTGTGGTACTGGGCGGGCCATGCCCCACCCTGGTAGATCATGGTGCCGCAGTGGGCGTGTCCGCCGCCGGCGCTATCGGACCGGTTGTTGCCACCGTGCGGGTTGGCACCCAGGTAGTGCAAGTGATCGGCGATGGTGCCGATGTCGGCATAAGTGTGCGGGTTGAAGTGGCTGCCGGCCTGCCGCAGGTAACGGGCACCGGGAATCATGTGGAAGGCATGGGGGATCACACAGGCCTCAATGACGGCCTCGCCATGCTGGTCGAAATCGAGGCCCCAGGGATTGGATGTGCCATGGGAAACCACCTCGAAGACCTGGCGGGTGGGATGGTAGCGCCAGATGCCGGCATTGATGGGGACGCGCTCGGCATCGGGCGTCCCAGGTTTGCCGACTCGGCTGTGCGTGAATACGCCGTGGCAGCCCCACAGCCATCCATCAGGTCCCCAGATGAAAGTGTTCAGCGTCTCATGGGTGTCCTGCAGTCCCCAGCCGTCGAGCACGACCCTTGGTTCCCCGGCAGGCTTGTCGCCGGTGGCATCCAGGGGCACAAAAAGCAACTCGGGAGCCGCGCCGATCCACACGCCTCCGTGACCCACCTCGAGGCCGCTAACGAGGTTTAGTTTTTCCATGAAGACGGTGCGCTTGTCAAACTTACCGTCACCATCGACATCCTCAAGGATCAAAATACGATCCAAGCCTTTGCCGGGCGCGCGCTTCTGGGGATAGCTGTAGGCTTCGGCGATCCAGACGCGACCGCGGTCATCCAGCGCCATGGCCACCGGCTGATTCACATCCGGCTCGCCTGCGAACAGCTTCACCGAGAAGCCCTCGGGCACAGTCATTGCCCGGGCGGCCTCCTCAGGAGGCAAACCTGCAAACTTGTAGTTGTCGGCGGGGCCTGCCAATTGACGGGGCTTGCGATCCTCCCCTTGGGGGCGCTTGGCATGGAGGCGGAAGTCATCAAAGTTGATGTGGCCCCAGTGCCCGGAGTGGTCATCGACCACACGCACGCGCACCACCTTATTTTGGTGCCTGGCCAGATCCACCACCACGCGTTTGAGGTTTTCCTCCTCGATGCCGCTGGCGCGGTAGAGCACTGCCCCGGTGCCATTATCCACGATCTCAACACGGGTTTCGGCGTTCGGGCCGCCGCCAATCAGGAAACTGGCCCAAGGTTTGTCCAACTTGAAAGGCTCACTGGTCAGCGTTCCCTTGGGAGGATCCTGCAAGCGTTCGAAGCCACCCAGCCAGTAGCGCCCCTGATGCTGGCTGCGGCTGTCGTTGCGCCGCTTGGCCACCACATCCCCCTCGACGGGCTGGCCCTCGAAGGCTTTGCCCTCAGCCTTCCAATCCCGCAGATCGCCTGTCTCGAAATCCAGGTTAAGCACCCGACCATCAAGGCCCTTGGGCAATTCACCGGCATCAGAAACGGATGGCACGGGAGCCTGTGCCAAGGCACAGGACAGCACAACACCCGTCAACAGGCTGGGAAAGGAAAACATGGGGAGAGACCTCCAGGCGGAAAACCATAAGCTGCTAGTTTCCCCGGGAAGGGGCCTTTTGGCAAGCGACAGTAGGCGTGGCAACCTTGGTGAAATGGCGCAGAAAACCAACCTAGGCCCGTATGAAGGGAACGGCTCGGCCGGTTTGGTCAATGTCGGCTGGGGTCCTTGAAACGCAAGACCAGACCAGAGGCGGCCACGCCGGTCAGGAACATGCCGAACAACACCGCCAGGGGACGGTTTTCCGGCGATCTCCAGTTCTTACTGTCAAAAAAGTTCTCAGCCATATCCAGGGTTTCATATTCAGAGGCAGCCTTTTCCTTGCCATTGCCAGGCGGGTTACCCTCGTCCTTGGGCGAGGGAACGATGGCACCCTTGGAATCGGCGATTTCTTTCTGCAATTCCCGGCGGATATCCCGGATTTTTGCCTCGATGCTCGCGTTGATCGAGTCGATCTTGTCCCGGGTTTTCGCCTCGGCATCCCGGGCGCGCTGCTCGAACTCGTCACGGGTTTGCTTGACCCGATTCTCCATTTCCAAACGGGTTTTCGATTCGGCTTCCTCGGCCCGCTTCTTGAAGCGATTCTCGGCAGCCATCATTTCCTTGTCGATTTCCCGGCGGGTGCGGTTCTCAGTTTCCTTGGCCCGCTGCTCGAATTCTTCGCGCGCTTCCTTCAGCTTTTTTTCCATTTCGAGGCGGATCCGGGATTCGGTTTCCTTGGCGCTTTTTTCGAACTTTTCCCTGGCCTCGGTAATTTTCCGTTCGGATTCCTGCCGGGCTTGACCACCCACCTCACCGGCTTTGCGTTCGAACTCATCACGGGCCTGCTGTTGCAACTGCCGAGCCTTCTCCTCGGCAAACTGGGCAGCCTTGCGCAACTCAGCCTCGGCGGCAGCGGCGGCCCGGCGCATCTCATCGTAGATCCGTTGCCTGCCAGGAAGCACGAACCGCCGTGGAGGTAGCGGGCTCTCGGATGGCGGATCCTCCACTTGGACCATTTCCACCGCCAGCAACCATGGGAGCTGGGAGACGGATTCCGCGGTGCCCTGGACCCAGGAGGCCAAGGCGGTGCCAATCCCTTCCAAAGGATTGGGTAGACGCACGGACTGGACCGGCGGGATGATCTGTTCGCCGGTATCCGGCTTTTTCCGGGGTACCCTTAACTGCTCACGGGTCTGGGCCTCGGGCAGGACCAACCCTTCGAATGCCCACCGGGAAGGCATGGCTGCCGCAAGCGGCCGTGTGGGTGCCGGGAGGTCACGCAACTTCACCAGGATGCCGCCCAGCACGATCATCGGCAGCAGCATCAATGGCAGGATGCCGGCAGCGGCCTCCACCGTGCGGAAGGTGGCCGAGATGAACAGCCCGATGGCACCCCCGGCCAGCCCCGAGGCAAACAAAACCAGATAGAGGTCCCACCAGCCGCTGTGCAGGTCGCAGAACCAGATCACCACGGCCAGAAGCAGCGCGCACTGCAGGGCACTTACCGCCACCAAAACGGTCACCTTGGAGCCAATGTAGGCCAAGATAGATAGGCCCACCATCCGCTCACGGCGGTAGATGGGCAGTTCATTGACAATTTCCCGCGCGGTGCAGGAGCAGCCGAAATAGATCGCGGCAAGCGCCATCACGAACATGGTGGTGGCAAGATTGATGCCCACCTCGAACCACTGCTCGCTGTCAGCGGGGTGGGAACGGAGCACCTTGGAGAACACCGCGCCGATCAGCAGGCCCACCAGGGGAGCCTGCAGAATCAGGATCATGGTACTCCACAGGTCGGCGGCCTTGATGCTTAGGGCACGCCGCACCAGGGTGGACCACTGACTGAACAGGGCCACACGCTGGGGCTTGTATTCCTCATGGTGGATGGGCAACTTGGGCAGCACCATGGTGCGCCGGTCCACCCAGACGGACTTGGCGTTAGATTTTTCCCAATCGGACACCCATTCAGACACCGGCTTGGCGGATAAGCCCCGCAACAAGCCCTCGGCATTTTTGGGAAGACTGTATCCGGGCCGGGCGGGCGGCTCAAAGAAGTGAACAGCATCTGGCCAAGCCCGGCCGAAGTAAGCCAGCCGGCCCACCTGTTCGGTGGAGGTGTCGCGCGCCACCACCGCCACCGCATCGAATTTCTGAAACACTTCCAGGCTGGGCTGGTGGATGGCCACCAGGATGGTCTTGCCACCATCCGCCAGGGAGCGGAGCAACTCGATGACCGACATCGCGTCGGTGCTGGATAGGCCCGAGGTGGGTTCGTCCAGCACCAGGATGGGCGGGTCGGTCAGCAGCTCCATTGCCAAATTCACGCGCTTTCGCTGGCCACCGCTGATGCCGCGCTTGCGCTGGTCACCGATCCTTGTGTTTTCGGTCCCTTCCAGTCCCAACTGGGAAAGCACCTTGTTGATGCGCCCGGCGATCTCCTCGTCGCGCATGTCCCTGGGAAGGCGCAGGCGGGCGGCGTACCACAAGGCCTGCCACACGGTCAGGTCGGCATGGAGGATGTCATCCTGGGGCACATGGCCGATCTTGCCCCGGAACAGATCGTAATACTGGTACAGATCATGGCCACTGATCAGCACACGGCCCGCGGAAGGGGCAACCTGTCCATTCAGGACGGACAACAGGACCGTTTTGCCGGCCCCGCTGGAGCCCATGATGGCCACCAGCTCGCCGGGCTGGACCACCAGGGAAACGCCTTCCAACAGGCGCTGGCCGGCCCCAGTCACACCCACGTTGCTGGCGATGATGTCAAAGGCACTGGGCTTCACCGGCTCCAGGGCGGTGCCATCGGCGGAAAGGCGGTAGCTGTGGTCGGCGATCTGCAGCAAAGCGCCGGGTTTGAGGACCACCGAGCCGTCGATACGGTGGTCGTCCACGAAAGTGCCGCTCATGCTGTCGAGGTCGGTCACGATCACACGGTCGCCCCTGCGGGTCACCACGGCGTGACGGGCCGACACGAGCGGCTGGTCGATCAAGACCCCAGCATCCTTGGATCGGCCGAAAATGACACGGACAGAGGGACGAAGCTGGATTACCTGATCGGCCGGGATCTGCGGTTGGCCCCGCTCCAGGGTTTCACGCAGGGTGTTGGCAGGGAGAACGGATTCACCCAAGGTGATTTTGGAATCGGTCTGGATGACGTTTTTCGAAACTGGCTCGGGAGGGTCCCCAACATAGGTGCCGTTGCGGCTACCCAGATCCTCGATCCAGAGGGTGTCGCCCTCCACGGTAACTTTGGCGTGCCGGCCTGACACGCTGGGATGCTTGATCACAATGTCATTGGCGGGGTCCCTGCCAATGTAAATGATCCGCATTCCCGTGGTCTCAGGGTTGCATGAAAGGTGGAGGGACTTGGCTTTTATCTTCTAGCAAAAGAAAATAATGTCAACTTGGGTAATACCGGCGAAATGTATCGAACTAGCTTTTAGCTTTATTTTTACATACAAATTTAAATTTATTGCAATACTTTAATATCATTTGAAACCATACAAAATCCCTTGGCCTTGGCCTTTGCCTCTTCATTTGGCATTCTCGCCCCGCGAGCTTTTTGGTCCCGAGGACGCGCGCCCAGGATGGCGGATTCCGTGACACCCCCGCGAACGGGCAGCATGCGCTGGCCCGGATTGCTGCTGTTGCTGGCTTTGATGCCGGTGGCAGGGTGGGCGTGGTATGTCTGGGGAGGCGGCAATTTCCATGTAGTGATGGCGGGACGACTGTACCGAGCGTCCCAACCCAAACCAGACACTTTGAAACACCTGGCAGGGGGCCACGGTATCCGGACCGTGGTCAATTTGCGGGGTTGCTGCGACCCGGTCGGGTGGTATCGGGATGAAGCCCGGGCCGTTCAGGATTTGGGAATCTCGCTTGAGGACATCTCCTTCTCGGCTATGCGCCTGCCGGCACCCAACGCGCTGGCCAGACTGGTTGAGGTTTTTGACCAGGCCGAGGAACCCTTGCTGATCCACTGCCATCAGGGGATCGACCGAACCGGCATGGCCTGCGCCCTTTGGCTGCTACTGAAGACCGACACTTCTTACAGCGAAGCCATCAAGCAATTGAATCCGTACTACGGCCACTTTCCCGTTGGCCGGACCTGGTGGCTGGATGAATTCATGGACCAGTACCGGCAATGGCTAGAAGGGCAGGCTGAAGAACACCGGCCCGACCTGCTGAGGCACTGGTTAAAAGAGATTTATTGCCCAGGACCGATGCGTGCGGAGTTGGCCTGGATTGAACCGCCCCCGGTCCGGGTGGCCCTGGGTGAAATCATCACCGCCCGTGTCCGCTGCACCAACACTTCCAAAGAGGCGTGGAACATGCTTCCCTCGCTGAACGCGGGGGTGCACCTGATCTGGCGGGTGCAGGATGAACAACGCAAGGTGATCGCCGCCGGGCACGCTGGCCTGTTTGAGAAAACGGTACCCCCGGGTGGCAGCGTGGACTTGCTGATTGCCACGCCTCCCCTGGAGGTCCCGGGGCGATTGGTGCTGCGGGCAGGCATGGACAATCCACGACATTCCACCTTCGCCCAAGTGGGCAACGAAATTTTGGAGGCACCCGTGGAAGCGGTTTCCCAAGGCGCGGGTCATCCATGAAACGACGATTCCGTCTGAAATCGCTGATGCGGGTGGGAGGCACCCTGGCTTTGGCCGGGTTCCTGGCAGCGCGGCTTAACTGGGAGGAACTGGGACGGGCCGTCACCCATTTGGACCCATGGGCTTTTTGGAGTTCTATAGGTGTTTTTTTGGCGGCCCAGTTTGTGAGCACCATCCGGTGGCGGCAACTTGCCCTGGATGCTGATTTCAGGGCGCCGGTCGGACGATTTGGTGCCTGGTATGCGGCCGGAATGTTCTGCAACCTGGTGCTGCCCACCTCGGTGGGTGGTGACGTGGTTCGCACCTGGTATCTGGCGCATCAGGCGGAAGGTCCCCCAGTTGGCCGCACGCGAAGGGCCGCCACCAGCGTGCTGCTGGACCGGGGCACCGGTCTGTTGGTACTGATCGCGCTGGCGGGGGTGGCCTCCATGCTTTCGCCGGTGGCATTAACTGCGCAGGTCACCTGGTTTCTCTACACAGTGTTGGGCTGCACGGCCATGGGTTTGGTTGTTGGGCTGACCGCCAGTGGCTGGTTGGGCCGGAAGGTTCCAAAGCTGGCACCCCTCATCGCGCAGGGATGGGATTTTGCTGGGAAGCCGGGCTTGGTGGCGGGATCCCTGGCCTTGTCGGTGCTGGTACAGGTGGCCAGCGTGTTGCAGGTGGGCCTGATCGGCAACGGATTGGGCCTAGGCGTTCCCTGGGCCGTTTACGGCTGCGTGGTACCCCTGGTGACACTTTTGACCTTGCTCCCGGTGAGTGTAAGCGGCATGGGGCTGCGTGAGGCTGGTTACGCCGCGCTCTTGGCCGGATTTGGTGTCACCGCACCGCAAGCCGTGGCCCTGAGCCTGTTGGGATTTGCCGCAACCAGCCTCGTGGCGCTGCTGGGACTGCCAGTCATCCTGTGGGGGGGCTGGCCCAAGGTGAATGTGGAAAACGAAACAACGGAAATCCAAGACCAGACCAGCCGGGAAGGCAGAATCGACGAGCCGGCCCATTGCGAAAAGACCAAACAGATCGAGGGTATCTCAGTATGAGCACACGGAACAACCTCCTTTCAGGCAACCAGGACCGCGCCATGGGCAGAAAAATCTCGGTGGTGATCCCCATCAAGGAAGAGGAAGATAACTTGGGCCCGCTGCACCAGCGGCTGACCGAGGCGCTTTCGCCCCTTCTGGACAAATCCAAACCCAACCCGGCGCATGTAACCGATTACGAGGTGGTCATCGTCGATGATGGCAGCCGGGATCGCTCCTATGAAATCCTTTGCGCGCAAGCCGCTGCCGACCCACGATGGAAGGTGGTGAAACTGCGCCGCAACTACGGCCAGACCCCCGCCCTGCGCGCCGGGATCGATCACGCCACCGGCGACCTGATCGCGACGATGGATGGCGACCTGCAGAATGATCCGGCGGACATCCCGATGCTGCTGGCCAAATACGCGGAGGGCTATGACGCGGTATTCGGCGAGCGGGCCAAACGCCAGGATGCCTACCTGATCCGCAAGTTTCCCAGCAAGATCGCCAACTGGATCATCCGCAAGGTGACCGGTTCCACCACGCGGGACATGGGTTGCACATTGCGTGTGCTGGACGGTCAGATCGCCCGCGACCTGCCCCTGTACGGCGAGATGCACCGCTTCATTCCGGTGCTGTGCCAGATGCAGGGTGCCCGCATGGTGCAGGTGCCGGTGAAGCACCATGCCCGCACCGCGGGTGTGACCAAATACAACCTGACCCGGACCTTCCGTGTGGTGCTGGACCTGATCACCGTGAAGTTTCTGAACAGCTACCTGACACGGCCCATGCACTTTTTGGGCGGGCTGGGATTGGCATTCATGGTTCTGGGATTTGCCAGCCTGGCGGCCACCATTGGCATGAAAGTGGTGGGTGGGACCGACATGACCGGCAACCCGTTTTTGCTGCTCAGCATGCTGCTGGTACTGCTGGGAACACAATCCATCGGCCTTGGCATCTTGGGCGAGGTACTCAGCCGCACCTATTTCGAGAGCCAGGGCAAACGCAGCTATACCATTGCGCAGACGCTGAATCTTGAAACCCAGCCGGCTCGCAAGGCAGCTTGATGGTACTGGCTGAACAGGCAAAACCTCATTCCACCAGGTTTCCACGAACCCTTGACCCATCCTCCAGCTCACCCTGGTTGGTGAGCACCAGCTCCTCATCCCGTGAAAGCTCGCGGCGGACATCGCGGCCGGCGTCCTTGTCGAGCCAGTAGACCCGGGCCAGAAGACCGTCATCGAGTTCCACCGCGATGGGCTTCAGTCTGGCCACTCCTGATTCCACCCGGAACAGGAAGGGCAGCCCGCCCCTTCGCACGATGGCACTGCTGGGAATGACCGGGGCGTTTTCGAAGCGCTTCAATCGCAACCGCATTTTGCCATACATGCCAGGAAGCAATCGAGCGGCGGTACCGGCTTCCAGTCCCAAGGGAAATTCTGGTAGGGCGCGGCCCTTCAGGTCGGCATTGCGGCTCAGCTTTGCCTTCTCAAGGAATTGACGATGCTCCAAGGCGGTGCCGTTATAGAGATCCACCTCCACCCGCAGGGTGCGGTCAGCGGGGTCCAACGATGGGGCCAACCGACTGGGTTTGAATCGCAGCACCCTGCCAGGCATGGCATCCAAACGGAGTTCCGCCTCGGTTTCCTTGCCCACCTGGGCCACATAAGCCTCCGGTACCCGCATGGACACCGTGACAATGTCGGTGCGTTCCACCACCAGCAGGGGCGGAACCCCCGAAACGATGGCGGGATTGGCCACAAAGGTGCCAGGGTCAGCAGACCGGCGGGCGATTACCCCATCAAAGGGTGAGGTCACCACGCCCTTGGCC
>CAWUOE010000005.1:0-30826 GCA_963923355.1 uncultured Gemmataceae bacterium
CCAGCCCGCCGTCGACGCTTACAACTCCAACCTGGTCTCCTTGGCCTTCCTCGCCGCACGTGCGGGCGAGGGTGTGGCCAATATCCGTTTCGGCGTGGTCGCCGGGCAAACCTACTACCTGGCCATCCGCGGGGGTGGAACCGAGACGGCGACCATGGTGGGCGATTACCTGGCTGGTTCAACGCTCACCACCGCCGGGGTGGGCGCCACGGATGACCATGCCGGCACCCTCCAGGGTGCCACCGTGGTCAAGCTGTCGAAGGGAATGGGTGAACAGCGGGGTGTCCTCGAGAACGCCGCCGACACCGACATGTTCCGGGTGACCATGCCCGCCGGCGGTCGCCTGTTGGTCCGACTCCATTCCGGATCCACCATTCCTGCCGCCCGCCTGACGGTGCTGGGTGCCGATGGCAACGAGGCCGGAACCTTGGTCGAGACAGCCGCACCGGGCCTGTGGGAACTCACGGCCGAGGGCGGCAGGGATGTCTTCATGCGCATCGATTCCCGTTCCGATGCCGACCAGTCCTACACCCTCGCTGTCTCGGAGGATGAGGAAACCTCCATCCTTTCGCTCGCCCGCGTCGTGGCCCCCGATGCGGCCGGACTCACCCTCGACGGTGGGGTTCAGTTGCCAGGCGATGTCGACCTTCTGGCTGTGGACACCAATATCGAGGGACGCCTGCTCGCCCGTCTCGATCCTCGCGGCGCGGTCTTCGCCTCACGGTTGGAAATCCTCGACCAGTCCGGGCGTGTCGTGGCAAACGGTTCCATGGATGCCCAGTTCCGGCAATTGGCCAGCCTCGAGGTTGTTCCCGGCCAGCGCTACTTTGTCCGCATTAGTGGCGAAAACGGTACCACAGGCCGCTACAAGCTCCAGGTGCGCCAGTTGGCGGATGACCAGCCAGACCTGCCAAGCCAGTCGAAAACCAGCTTGGATCTTTCGGTCCCGCTGGGTGGTCAGATCCAGTTCGAGGGGGATGTCGACGCCTACCGTTTCACCGCCGACCAAGCCGGAGATTTTATTTTCCAGGCCAAGGCTGGTTCCGGTCGCCTCGACCCGCGCATCACCATCGTCAATGCCGATGGTGCCCAGCTTGGCTTCAATGACAATGCCGGTCAGGGAACTTCGGCGCTTCTCAGCCTGACCCTGGAAGCCGGCCAGACGGTCTTCGTGTTGGTTGGGGGCAAGCCCGGTGGCGGGGCTGGTGCCTACGAGGTTTTGGTCAATCCGGATCGCATCGCCGCCGGCGATGACTATGCCGATTCCCTTCGCCTGGCCCTCAAGGATCCCGGATCCCTCCTCGTCCCGGTCGACGGAAAGGTCGCCGTGACCGGCTCCATCACCCGGAACGATGACATTGACCTCTTCCGCCTGACTGTCCCCTCCAACGACCGGTTTGAGATCCTGGTCAAGGCCTCCGGGGGACTGGATCCCCGACTCGACCTGCTGGATGCCACCGGCAAACTGGTGGCCGGTGACGAGGCCGGCGGGCAGGGCGTGGATGCGTTCCTTTCCCGCGTGCTATCGGCTGGCGACCAGATTTTCCTCCGCGTGCAGGGGCTTTCCGACACCATGGGTCAATACACCCTGGAGTTCAGGCCTTTCCTGAAGCCTGACCAGGGTATCCCCGATGATGTGGGGGATTCCGCGGACAAGGCGACTGCCCTGGCCCTGGGTGCTGACGGCAGTGTCGCTTTTGAGGGCGCGATCGAGACCGCCGGGGATGTCGATTACTTCAAGCTCGTTGCGGCCGCCTCCGGTGCCATCCAGATCGACTTGTCCTCCTCGGGGACCGGCAACCTGGACACCATCCTCTACGCGAGGGCTTCCGCTTCCGCCGTTTGGCAGGTGAACGACAACATTCGGTCCTCCACGGCCAGCAGGCTGGTGCTCGATGTCCAGGCTGGCGACACCCTGGAGATCCGGGCGACAGGGTTCGGAAACACCACGGGAAGGTATCTGCTCAAGGCTCTCATGCTGCCACCTGTGGCTGATGATTTCGGCAATGACCTCGCTGATCCGCGTCTGCTGGATGCCGGACCGACCGGGACCCAATCCGGTGAGATCGAATCAGCCGGCGACCGTGACCTTTTTGCCTACACTCCCCCGGAGGACGGTTTCCTCACCGTCTCGCTCGAACGCGTGGTGGGCAGTGGCTTGAACCCACAGCTCCGCATTCTCGATGCCCAGGGCAAGGTGCTGGTTCAGGACAACGATTCGGGTGTGGGGGTCAACTCTCTCGCCCAGGTCCGGGTGAAAGCCGGGGCACGTGTCTACCTTCAGGCGGGAAGCGCGGTCGGCAACACCGGCGCTTACCGGATGGCCTGGTCGCTCTCCACCGATGATTTCGGCGACACACCCGGCAGCGCCCAGGAACTGGCGGTTGAGGACAACCTGTTTATCCAGGAAGGTCGCCTGGGAACCGGCACCGACAACGACTGGTTCACCTTCGTCGCCGACATGGATGGCTTGGTCACATTCCGCATGGAACCCGATGGTGACGACAGCGGCATCGATCCGTACCTGTTTGTACTGGATGATTCGCTGGCAATTGTCGGCAGCAGCAGCCGTCAGGGTGGCGGCCGGCTGGCTGAGGTTTCTGTCGAGGTTTCCGCTGGGGATGTCCTTTACTTGCAGGGGGCCAGCCTGGGCCGCACCACAGGCAACTATGTCCTTTCCAGCACCGTGGTCGCCGACGACTTCGGCGGATCGGACGACTACGCCTACGAATTGGAGCTGGATGAGGCCAACCGTTCGGGCGAGGTGGAGGGTGAGATCAACATCGCCTTCGACAGCGACTGGTTCCAGGTGGTTGCCCGTGCCGACGGCCGCGTGCGTGTCACCCTCGCCGGTGCCGATGGATTCGATCCCGCGGTCACCGTCTACGATGCCGATGGCAGGGTCATCGCCGCCAACGATGACTTTGGAGGTTCCTCGGACAGCCGTGTCGACCTGCGCCTCCTGGCCGGTCAGGTGTACTACATTGAGGCGGCGGGTTTCGGCTCCTCGGAGGGTGTGTACGTCCTCCGCATCGATGACATACCGGATGTGGCCGATGATCACGGCGACACTCTCGATATGGCTTCCGCCTTGTTCCCCGATGATTTCGGTACCACCAGGGGCTCCGGTCGCCTTGGGCATGATTCCGACAATGATTATTACAGGCTGATACCCGCCCGTTCGGGAACAGCGTCCCTTGCCTTGGAGGCATCGACGGAACTGGGCAAATCCGCCCGTGTTCGTGTCTACTCCATGCTGGACGGGCAAGCTGTCCAGATTGCCTCAGGCTCCGGCACCCAGTCCCTGAACCTCTCGTTCCCGGTAACCGCCGGGCAGGATGTTTTTGTGAGGGTGGATTCGCCCGACCAGGGTATTGGGGCGTATGGTTTCAGTGTTTCGGTCACAGAGTCTGTCTCGGGGGAAAGGCCGATCGATGCCGACGCCCTGCGCGCCATCTCCGATGAATTCAATCGCGCCTTCATCCAGCGCATCTCCGCAATGCAAAATCCATCCGACATCTACAATGTCCAGGAACAGATCGCCCGCGACCTGGTCGCCAGCTACATCGCCGCCAACGGCCTCCCCTCGGGAAATGTCCTGCTGATCTTCCTCGACCCCGTCGATTTCGTGGCCGAGGATCCCTCCGGCCGCCAGATTGGGCAGACCACCGGGGGAGGTACCATCATGGAAAACAGCGCCGCCTCGGTCAGTTCGCGCGGTGCGCTGGACCTGGTGGTTGTCCCCAATGCCGCCGCCGGTCAGTTCCAGATGCAGTTGCTCGGTGTTGGTGGCGGGCGGGTCATGGCGGGCGCCACCATGCTCACCAAGGATGGTTCCACAGTCAATCCGGCCGTTTCCGTCCGGGGTCAGGCTGTGGCCGGCAACATCCCCGTGGGTGAGGTACCCAAGGAGGGCCTGCAACTCGTCCTTGATTTCCGTCCCGATCGCGGTGGTTCCGGCGGCGGCGGTGGTTCGGGCAACAATGGCGGTGGTTCCGGCGGTTCCGGTGGCTCCGGAACCTCCGGAGGTGGCGAATCCACGGTGGCTGCCTCTTCAGCGATAGTTTCCACGGTGGCCAATTCCACCCTAATCCAAACCCTGGCTGGAATCACTTCCGGTTTCGGCGCGGACCTTGCCGCGGCGGGTGCCCAGCTCACGCAAAGCCTGACTACCCTCCTGCTGGTGGCCACCACTTCGGACGGGGCCAAGCAGGGGGATGGCTCGGGTCTTGCCAAACTTTTGAATTCGGGCAGTTTCCAGCAGACATTCCGCTCGGTCCTTACCATCACAGGAGATGTCGCCCAAGCCTTGGTCCGCACGGGCGATTACCTGATCCGTTCCCTGCCCAAGGCGGAGCGCCTGCTGGCCGCCTCGCTGGCACCCGCCCGGCAGTTGGCCAATGCGACATTGTTGCCGGCTGTGAGGGAAACCATCGGCAAGGTGGTTGGCGATGCTGCCACCACCGCCTTGAAACAGGTCGATATTGCTGCCACTGCTGCGCTGAAGGTCATCAACCAGAACGCAGGCAAGGTTCCAGGGGTCTTGGCTCCGAGAAAAGCCATCGATGGTGCAAGGTCCCAGGGCAACACCCTCGATGGCCGCGGCCAATCGATGGCTCACCTGTTTGTCCCCGGACAGCCGGATGCCCAATTGGTTTCTACTCAGGTCGAACCTCAGGCTGGGTCCACCAGACCGGAGGAATCCCTGTGGGCGGCCATTGGAACCTTGGGTGAATCTCGACCCGGTTCCCCCGTCCTTGCCGGGGAGAAGAAGCTTGCTCTCGCCGTGGAGGATTATTCCCGTTCCGATTCCGCGGCCCGTCGCAAATTGGCAGGTCTTGCAGCAGCTGGTCTTCTGGCCCCCTCGTGGGTGGCTGCCATGCAGCCAGGCCAGGAACAGGCCAATCCAGGCGTTACGCCCCGCCGCCCCAAACCCAAAAACGAACCCAAGGAAAAACCAGACGGCAGTCCCCCGGACAACCCAGAAGGAACCACACCCAGTTGAAAAGGGAAAGTCGGCAAGTGAGGGTGGGTTTCTTTGGCCAAAAGGATGATACTTCTGGCTATCTATAAATGAATGAAAGTATTTAGTGTACTTGAGGTGAAAAGGACTGTAATAATACACCGATAACTAAAGCGGGCACTTTCACTGGCCCGCTTTCGGAGTGCCGACAAATGTTCTCAGCCCTGTTCCTCTCCCAATACCTGTTTTTCCAGGTCCCTCCGGGTTCACCAAAGCCAACCCTACCTGGTAACGGGACGAGCCCCGGCTATCCTGGCGGTCCGACATCTCCGATGCCAACGACTCCCGGCAACGGCCCGATGCCTGGGTATCCGGGGGCCCCGGTTTCACCGAAGCCAACCCTTCCTGGTAACGGGACGAGTCCCGGCTATCCTGGCGGTCCGACATCTCCGATGCCAACGACTCCTGGCAACGGCCCGATGCCTGGGTATCCGGGTGCTCCGGGTTCTCCCAAACCGACAACCCCCGGGTCCGGTATAAACCCAGGCTACCCCGGTGGTCCGACATCCCCGATGCCAACGACTCCTGGCAACGGCCCGATGCCCGGGTATCCGGGCGCTCCGGGTTCTCCCAAACCGACAACCCCCGGCTCCGGTATTAGCCCCGGCTATCCCGGAGGTCCGACATCCCCGATGCCAACGACTCCTGGCAACGGCCCGATGCCCGGGTATCCGGGTGGCCCGGGTTCACCCAAGCCAACCACTCCTGGAAATGGGACGAGTCCCGGCTACCCTGGCAGTCCTACCTATCCGATGCCAACCACTCCAGGGTCCGGCTCCTTGCCTCCTGGAACCGCTCCCCAACCGACCCTTCCCGGCAATGGTGGTGTGGCTCCTACCCGCCCAATCAGCCCCAAAATTCCTCCAGGCACTCCGCCCAAACCAACAGTCCCTGGAAACGGCGGTAACATCCCTTCCTACCCAGCCGCTCCCACAGGTCCGAAAACCCCTCCGGGCACTCCGCCCGTGGGCCCTGGATTTCCCGGATAATCTTTGTTTGGATCACCTAAAAAAGCCCGGGGCCAAGGGCCCCGGGCTTTTTTTGAGCCCGAAGGTGCCCTGCAGCAATGGATTGGGAGGGCTGGCCTGAAATACTGCATGCGGCGCAACAAAGGGTCCACCGGGGGAGGTTCATCCGTGCGAAACACCATTGTCGCAACTGTTTTGATCAGCTTGGCCTGTCTCTATGGTTGTGGAGAACCGGCACCCCCCTCCTTGCCGGTTTCGGTGATCCCCAGGGGATATGCCATCGTTTCGCCTGACTGGAATCTGACCAAGATTCCGGTTTGTGACTTGCTGGTCCTCAATAAAACTGTTGAGGATTTCAAACTCAAGGTTGAGGTCGCCAGACCGGATGCCGGCACCATTTACCGGGGTGACATCACACTCCCGGGCAAGGGCAGGGTATTCATAACGGGCCATCTCCGCTCTAAATCCCTGGATGAGTTGAAAAAATCGGGCCATATCATGCCCGGTGATACCGTAGAGATCAGCAAGTACGATTGCAAACCCCTGATCGTTCCCATCCCCAGGGCTGAAGAGCTGGACATCCTCTATCAGTCTCCCGCCGATGGATTGAAGGCTGAGCCGACCAGGTGAACCTGGTTCAACGCGCGTTGAAATAGCGCCCTGCGTATTCGAGAAAGGTGGGCCAGTTAGGTCCGGTGGTGTGTCCTCCGGCGTGTTGCCGGAAAGCTATTTCCCCGGTTGTCAATCCTTGTCCTTCCGGAGGCATCTCCTTGGTTCCCAGATCTTTCTTTCCCAGTAATCGATAAACCGGACCGGCCTCGACACCTGCTATGAACATGCCACGGCCGTCCACCCAATTCCCTTCCACTTTCGGAGAACCAACACTGATGAAGACCGGCCTGGGTGCGCACATTGCCAGCAGTTCATGGGCATCCACAGGCATGTCGTCCCAGTTCAACGGGCCTGCATATTTGATGAAGTTGCCAGCCATCCAGTGGTACTCGCCCGAACCGGCCAGATTTTCCACCCGCTCTCCCAAGTCCCGCCGCAATATCTTCAAACCACCAGCACCGGAAGAAGCGATGAATCCGATGGCAAATCGCTCGTCATAGGCCATCGCCACGATCGCTGCCTTGCCGTAACGGGACAACCCCTCGATCCCCACCCGTTTCGCGTCCACCGTTTTGTCGGTTTCCAGGTAGTCCAAAACGCGACTAGCTCCCCATGCCCAGGCTCTCAGGGTCCCCCAGTCCTCTGGTTGTCGGGGTTTGCCTTGATTGCAAAGGCCGATGATCCCCGAGGTTAATCCCGCTCCGTTGTCCGCCTGGAAGCTGGTGGGAACCAATATCCCATAGCCCCAACCCTTGCGAAGAACCTGTTCCTGCCAGGTTGGGCCGCCACTGCCCCTCTGCGGTCCGAATCCCCCACCAAAGGCAAAACCGAACTCAATCACCACTGGCACAGGCCCCGGCGCTTCCTTGGGGATTGTCAAAACAAATTGGATATCCACCTTGGAGGACGGATGGGTTGAATTGTCCACATGACCAGCCAGCTTCTTGGTCACGGCCTTGATGTTGCCGATTTCCTCCCCTTTGGTTTCGGTCACCTCCCATTTCACAAGGGGTATGTTCTTGGGCACCCTCCCGTAGATTTCCCGGTCGAAATCCTCGACGATTTCCTTCCTTCGCTGGGTCCAATCGGTTGGGCTGTTTACCGGTTGCCCGTTCTTGAATACCAGGGGATCCGGTAATTTCTTGTACCGATTTGCCTTGTTTTCATCGGAGTTGGCCGCGTTTGGGGCATTCTTATTCATCCCGTCAGCCCCGGGCCGGATCGAATTGATTCCGAGGGTTTTCAGCATCAACTGGTGGTCCTTCCGGGTTTCCTCCGGATTGCCGAATCCTTTCGGGGCCACCATCTTGGGGGTGTCCTTTTTTGCCTTGGGGGCCGGGTCCTGCCCGCTCGTTCCGGTGGTGACCAGAATGGCACCCAACAGGGTCCCGATACAGGGAGTAATGCAGGCATTTCTGAGATTCAGCATGACAAGATACCCTGTGGTTGTGATGTGCCGTGAGTCCCCGATAATAACTCAACCTCTTGTCACCACAAAAACCGCGATCAGGATCATTTTTCGGGAAACCGGGGACAGGGGGCTTCTCTGACGCTAAGTTGAAGAACGACCTCTTGCTGCCTTCAGGAGCCTCAGCCATGTTCAAGCATCGAATCCTGGCTGCTCTGGTTCTGTCTGTTTCCCTGGGCGCCCAAGCCCTGGCTCAGCAAACGTCCACCAAAGTCCAGTCCTACAAGACCTTGGCGGATGTCGATTACCACGGGGCGGAAGTAACGGATGAATACGCGCGCTCCAGATGCAAGCTGGATCTGTACTACCCCGAGGGCCTGCAAGAGTATCCAACCTTGGTGTGGTTTCACGGCGGCGGCTTGACAGGGGGCGCTCGAAGTATTCCCCAGATCCTCAAGGGCAAGGGGATCGCGGTGGTGGCTGTCGATTACCGGCTGAGTCCCAAGGCCAAGGCCCCCGCATATATCGAGGATGCCGCCGCTTCGGTCGCATGGACTTTCCGCAATATCGAAAAATATGGTGGATCCGCCCGGAAGATCTTCATCAGCGGGCATTCCGCCGGTGGTTACCTCGCCGCCATGATCGGTCTCGACCGACGCTGGCTGGCAAAGCACCAGGTCGATGCCGATACGATCGCAGGGCTCATCCCCTGCAGCGGTCAGGCAATCACGCATTTCACCATTCGCAAGGAGCGCGGAATTCCGGACAAGCAGCCGGTCATCGATGAGTTTGCCCCCCTCTACCATGTCCGCAAGGATGCTCCACCCATGCTGTTGATTAGCGGAGACAGGAACACGGAATTGCTGGGTCGTTACGAGGAGAACGCCTACCTCTGGCGCATGATGAAGGAGGTGGGCCATGAGAAAACCGAACTGCTCGAACTGCAAGGCTATAACCACGGCCAGATGGTCGAACCTGCTCTCCCCTTGGTGGTGCGTTTCATTTTGAAGAACACCAAATGACCAACATTCGGTCAGGCTTGGCGCCTCTCCCCATAGTGGCTAACCCGGCCGACCCGATTCACACAATTCACCATGCTTCAGGCGGTGTCACCATGCTCTCTCCATCTGTTTCACCTTTCCGGACTACGCTGATTTTGGCTGCCTTTTTTTGGGTATCACTCTGTGCCTGGTCACAACCAGCTTCCCGGGCGGATATCCTCGTGGCCGACTTTGAGGGAGATAGCTACGGACCTTGGAAAACAACCGGCGAGGCATTCGGCCCCGGACCTGCCAAGGGACGTTTGCCCGGCCAGATGGCCGTGGATGGCTACAAAGGCAAGGGTCTGGTCAACTCCTTCTTCAAGGGTGATGATTCCACCGGCTCCCTCACCTCCCCATCGTTCAAGGTGGAAAGGAAATTCATCGCATTCCTCATCGGCGGGGGAAAGCATCCCGGAAAGGCATGCGTCAACCTGTTGGTGGAAGGCAAAGTGGTTCGCTCATCCACCGGCCCAAACCATGTTGCCGGAGGCTCCGAGGCGCTGGCCCAGGATTATTGGGATGTGGATGAATTCCAGGGGGCTCAAGCCGTCATCCAAATCGTGGATGAGGTCAAGGGTGGATGGGGGCACATCAATCTGGATCACATGGTGCAAACCGACAAGAAACCGCCCGGCATGCTGGCCAATGTTGCCCGTGATTTCGTGGTGTCCAAAAAATACCTGCTTTTGCCCATCAAAAATGGCGCACCGCGCCGGGTGGTGACCCTGATAGTCGATGGCCAATCGCTGGTTCGCAATGATATCGAGCTTGCCCCGGGCGCGCCTGACTGGTGGGCCCCCATGGATATAACTCCCTGGAAAAGCAAAACCATTTCCCTGGTGGTCGACAAGTTGCCGGAGGACTCTACTGCCCTGTCCTCCATGCAGCAGGCAGATAGTACCCCCGATGCCGCGAAGGACTATCAGGAACCTCTGCGCGGCCAGTTTCACTTCTCGCCGAAACGGGGCTGGAACAACGATCCCAACGGCCTGGTTTTTTTCAACGGCGAATACCATCTGTTTTTCCAGCACAACCCTTATGGATGGGACTGGGGCAACATGCATTGGGGCCACGCCGTCAGCAGGGACTTGGTCCATTGGACAGAATTGGGGGACAAACTGCGGCCCGATTCCATGGGCCCCATGTTCTCAGGCTCGGCCGTGGTGGATTGGAACAACACCAGTGGCTTCGGCAAGGATGGGAAGCCCCCTCTGGTCCTCCTGTACACCGCAGCGGGAAACCCCACCGTTCAATGCCTGGCCCACAGCGTGGATGGACGCCATTTCACCAAATATGCGGGCAATCCTATCCTCAAGGAAATCACAGGCGGCAACCGCGACCCCAAGGTCATCTGGCACGAGCCCACCAGACAGTGGGTGATGACCCTGTATGTCGAGCTCAACAAGATCCACACCATCCATTTCTTCACCTCGCCCAATCTCAAGGACTGGAAGTTCACTGGCAAGACCGATGGCTTCTTCGAATGTCCGGATTTCTTTGAGCTCCAGCTCGATGGCGACCCAGTCAAAAGGAAATGGGTTCTCACAGGTGCCAGCAGCGAGTATCAGGTCGGTACATTCGATGGCCGGACATTCCAACCGGAAACGCCGAAAATCCCGGGCCACCGTGGCAAGGGTTTCTATGCCGCCCAAACCTTCAGCGACATCCCCCAGTCGGATGGCCGTCGCATCCAGATGGGTTGGTTCCAAACGCCCACTCCCGGCATGCCCTTCAACCAGTCGATGACAATCCCCCTGGAATTGGGACTTGTCTCAACGGCTGCGGGCCCTCGCCTCACCTGGACCCCGGTTCGGGAATTGGCCGAATTGAGGGCCAATTCCATCCAACTCCAGCCCGGTGAACTGAAACCGGGTACCCCCAACCCGCTTTCACCCCTTCGCGAGGAGTTGTTGGAAATCCGGGCCGAGTTTGTTCCGTCCAAAGAAAGCGAAACGGTTTTCCACATCCGGGGAGCAACCATTTCCTACGATGCCAAAAAGGCTGAACTGTCGGTCAATGGTCACCGGGCATCAGCCCCCCTGATCAATGGCAAGCAACGCCTCACTCTATATTGCGATCGCACGGGTCTCGAGGTGTTCGCCAGTGACGGCCTCACCTACCTGCCCATGCCCTTCATTCCCAAAGCGGGGGACCTGTCGGCCAAAGTTGAGGTGAGGCAGGGTTCTGCCAACATGGTCAACTTGGAAGCCTACGGCCTCAAATCAGCTTGGTCCAATCGTTAATCAGAAAACCAGTTTCGGTAATCCCATGCCACCCTGCACACTTTCGATTCCCGCCAAAGATGGCAGTGGTTCCTTCGAGGGATATCTCTCCCTCCCGCCATTGGGCAAAGGTCCCGGCCTTGTTCTGCTACAGGAAATTTTCGGGGTCAACGAGAACATCCGCATGACAGCGGACCTGTTGGCCGAAGAGGGGTACGTGGTCCTGGCGCCGGACATCTTCTGGCGTCAGCAACCGGGCTTGCAAATGGGGTATACCCCCTCCGAGCGCCAAAGGGGTATCGATCTGATGAACAGGTTGGATGAGGGCCAAACCATGGCCGACATCCAATCCGCCATCACCACGCTCCGCCATCATCCAGCCGTGGCGGGCAAGGTGGGTGTGTTGGGTTTCTGCTTGGGCGGCAGGCTTGCCTACATTTCCGCTTGCCGTACCGACGCTGATGTGGTGGTGGGCTATTACGGGGTTGGTTTGGAGAACTATTTGGGTGAGTCCCCGCGCTGCCCGCTCACCCTGCATATTGCCGCCGAAGACGCGATGGTGCCACCGGCTACCCAAGGTAAAATCCGGTCCGGACTCGCTGGCAATCCGATGGTAACCATCCATGTCTACCCGGGTGCCGACCATGCGTTTGCACGTTTTGCCGGTGCCAATTATCACAAGCCTTCCGCCCTTCTGGCGCATGATCGCAGCGTGCAGGCATTGAAAGCCGTCATGGGCCCCCATTTCAATCTGTCCCATCTGTGGGACATGCACTGCGACCATGAGTTCATCACGCGGAATGTCGATGCCACCATGGCGACGATGGTGGCGGAACCCTATGTCAACCACATCCCCACCATGACCGGTGGCGTGGGTTTCAGGCATCTCGCCCATTTCTACAGGAATTATTTCGTCAACAGCAATCCGCCCGACACGGTCCTCATCCCCATTTCCCGCACGGTGGGCGCCACCCAGGTCGTCGATGAATTGCTGTTCTGTTTCACCCACACGTGCGAAGTTCCCTGGATGCTTCCGGGCTTGAAGCCCACCGGCAAACGGGTCGAAATCCCGCTGGTGGCGGTTGTCAAATTCCGCGGTGACAAGCTATGCCATGAACACATCTACTGGGATCAGGCCAGTGTCCTGGTCCAGTTGGGGCTTCTCGATCCCAAGGGGTTACCCGTTGCGGGCATCGAGACGGCTCGCAAGGTTCTCGACGAATCTCTCCCGTCCAACACCCTGATGCCTGATGGGGGAAACAGTCCCTAACGTCCACCGGGTGCGTTCCGTTGCGTTTCCTTCGTCAGGCTTGCCAGGTAATCGATCAAATCCACGGCCTGTTGCGCTGTAAGGTCTCGAAGCAACATTTCAGGCATGGATGAAATCGACTGAGCCTGCATCGAAACCACTTCGGTGGAGGGGATGCGAATTTCCTTGTCTTCCGCATTCCGCAGGATCACTTCCGCGCCGGTCCGTTTGGACAGAATCCCGCTTTGCAGTTTGCCATCAGCGGTTTCCACCACCTGGGTGGCGTACTCCGGGTCAATGGTTTTTGAAGGCTGGAGAATATGGTCCAAAATCTGCTCCCGGGAATATTTTCGACCAATACCGCTCAGGTCCGGTCCCAGTGTGCTGCCAACCCCATCCACCCGGTGGCAGGAGGCGCATCGTGGCCCGCTGTTTTGAAAAAACAATCCTTTGCCTCGGGGTCTGTCTCCCTGTTTGGCCAAAAGTCTTCTCACATCGATTTGATTTCCCAATCGCTGGATACGCTGCTCCGCCGGTAGAAATCGTTCCAGCAGATCCCGCACTTCTGGTTTTGTTTCGGATCCAACAGCAGCCAAAATGGCTGGGCGCGAAGCCTCCAGCCCGGTGCCCTGGTCCAGACCATGGGCCAGTACCAACCCACCCAGCGAACTTCCCAGCAAAACCCGGAGGCTATCCTTTCCTTGGTCAGCTGTTCCAGTCGCCTTCAGTTTTTCAAGCGTGTTCAGTGCCAGGTTGGTTCCCTCATGGGGGTTTGGGCCCTTTGCCTTCAGGCTCCCAATCCAGTCATGCACCAAAGCCAGACCGTGCGTATCCACAAGCTCCGCCCCCAAGTGAGGCATGTGGCCGGACCCTGTTTTCGCCATCCGGTAATACAGCACCGATCGGTAGGGATCACCGGGTGACACCAGCGAGGCTGCGGGTAACTCGAAGGCTCCCTGGGTTGGTTTCACATCTAGCAATTTGATTTCACCGGGTGATGTGGTGTGACGCAGGTCGATGGTCGCCGTTCCGCCGGCCCCCGGCTGGTGACAGTGGGCGCAGTTGGCGTGCAGGTAAGATCTCGCCCGGCTTTCCACGGTTCCAATTCCGCTGTTCGTCTCAGCCAGTGGTGGGGTGGGTAAGGAATCACACGGTTGGTCACCATCCGCCTTGCGGAATTCGACCAGTCCCATGGCCCTCAAACGGGTCAGCTCCTTCCATTCTTCGTTTGGGAATCGGGATGGTGCCAGAGCCAATTGCGCCGGATTAAAGGCAAGTGCCTGACCAGCCCACGGATTGTGGCAGGTCAGGCACTGGGTCCGGGAAGGATACCGCCAGGTCTGTCGAACGGATACCGACGGATTCACCGGGTCGCGCACATCCAGCTCGCGCTCCATCCCTTCCGCCCGTACCAAATCTGCGTCGGTTCCTGCTTCGTCCCATGCGTAGCTGTAAGCGTTCCATTGGTTGCCGTCAAAATGCAGCACTTGGGTTTCCACCAACTTGTCTTTGGGGCCATCCGCTGTTTTCACTGGCATGCGGTAGGTTTTCGCAAGCACCGTACCCTTGGGCATGAAAACTTGACCGGAAAAAAATGTGCCGGGAATCGGAATCGCCCGGTCATACAGGCGAACGGATTGCTCCCCGGGTAATCCGATAAAGCGCTGGGCCTTCGCATGGTCGGCAAAACGGGGGCTGCTGATCTGGAATCCGTACACACCCTTGGCTGGGCTCTGGTCCGCGGTGGATTCGAACAATCCGGTCTCGCTGAGTTTCCTGGGGAACTTCGCCGGGTCATGGGTTGGTTTGGCGTTTGGAACCAATCGGTATATGCCCGCGCCATTTTCCTTGTAATCCAGAAAAAAAGCCTCCCCTTCGTGGTCTGTCCCAAAGGCGATGATCTGCTGCCCGGTGTGGGCCAATTCCCGCACCTGGCTAACACCGTCCTGCCCCACCCTGATTGACCAAATCTTGCGGGTCACCCAGTCGCCACAGAGGTAGCTTCCCTCAAGGTCCTTCAGCCGTTTGCCTCGGTAGACAAACCCTCCGGTGATGGAGGCTGCCTCAGTGTGTGGAAAACTGGCCAGGGGAGGAAGGATCGGGGTCGGCCCCCGTTTCGCCATGGGACTCACCACCTGCGGACCTTCCATCACAGACCAACCGTAATTGCCGCCACGGACCACGCGGTAAACCATCTCGTACAGTTCCCAACCAACATCTCCCACCCATAATTCCCCGGTCGGTCGGTCAATACTCATGCGCCATGGATTCCGAAACCCGAAGGCCCACACTTCGCCCCGGGCATTAGGCATTCTCACAAAAGGATTGTCGGCGGGGATCGCATAGCCAAGGGGTTTGCCCGTGGGGTCTTTGCCTTCCCGGTCCACATCGATTCTCAATATGGATCCAAGCAGGTCGCTGATATCCTGCCCGGTGCCCAAACGGTCTGGCGGGGCGGGGTCGGTGGCGTCCCCCGTCGAGATGTACAACATCCCATCATTGCCAAAGTGCAGGTCACCGCCATTATGCCCGCCACCCAGCCAGGTGAGCAGCGGTTTCTCGCTGCTTGGGTCGAGGGTGTTGTCCATGCCCAGAGTGAAGCGCGACAACTTTGTGCCCTGCGGATGGGGACCATTTTTGCCCCGCAGCACGTAGCACACATAGCAGTAGCGGTTCTTCAGGAATTGCGGATGAAAGGCCAGCCCATACAGCGCCTCAAATCCGCCATATTCTCGCGCGTCCGGTTTTAAGCCTGCTGCCAAATCAGCAACCAGGTCCGGCTGGGCGCAATCCGGGTTGTTCGGGAAGGACCATATTTTCCCTCCTTGCTCGGCCACCACCATCCGCTTGCCAAAGGGTGCAGCCGTTAGCAGTACCGGATTTTTAAACCCTAGCTTGGCAAAGGCCCGTTCTGACTGGTACGGCGGCGGCGCATCCGGATAGCCCAGAATTCTGGAACTGGTCCATGGTTTCCGCTGTTTGTCCCCGCCCGTTTCCTCCCAAGCCATGCACGGCAAGGGACAACTGAACAGGGCGAGTATGCAGAAGGCTCGATGATGGAATGGCTGCATGGTGGGGCCTTGTTGGCTTTCGTTATGGCATGCCTGGTTCCAGTTTGCCAAAACGGTCCGCCTGAGCCAAATATTCTTGGCTAAGTCATTACAAATCTGCTGGGGCAGCCAAGGTTTTTGTGTGACAATCAGGCCCAAGGTGGTTGGATCAGGACCGTTCAAGGCCGGATCCATGGCTTCGCGGGAGGGACAAGAAATGTGTCACGGAATCTGGTTGCTGTTCGCTTCCCTGTGCTTGCCGGGCCAAACCAGTGCGCCTCCCCCCAAGCCCAACATCGTGTTCATCATGGCCGACGACTTGGGTTACACCGACCTCGCCTGCTTTGGCAGCCGATATTACGAAACTCCGAATATTGATAAGTTGGCAGGGCAGGGCACCCGCCTGACCTGCCACCACCATTGCCAGAATTGCACTCCAACCCGTGCTGCCTTGATGAGCGGTCAGGTGGGGGCTCGCACCGGCGTCTACACGGTGGGTGGTATCGACCGGTTTAATTGGCAGTCACGCCCGTTGCGCCCGGTCGACAATCTGACCAACCTCCCACTCGATCGCGCCACCATCGCCCAGCAATTGAAAAAAGCCGGCTATGCAACCGGCATGTTTGGCAAATGGCACATCGGTCAAAGCGGAGCCTACCACCCATCCAAACGTGGTTTCGACGAGGCCCTTGTCACCATGGGAAAGCACTTCGATTTTGAGACCAACCCCTCCGTCGAATACCCCAAGGGCCAATACCTGGCAGATTTCCTCACGGACAAGGCGGTTGATTTCATCCGACGCAAGAAGGACCAGCCTTTTTTCTTGTATCTACCCCACTTTGGCGTGCACTCGCCACACGATGCCAAGCCGGATCTGATTGCCCGTTTCAAGGACAAGAAACCTGCAGGCGGACACAACGACCCCGTCTACGCCGCCATGATTGCCAGTGTCGACGAGAGTGTCGGACGAGTGATGCGCACCTTGGACGAGCTCAAACTGGCTGAAAACACAGTGGTAATCTTTGTCAGCGACAATGGCGGCGTGGGTGGTTACGTTCGTGAGGGCATCAAGCCCGAAGGGAAGGACGTCACCGACAACGCTCCCCTTCGAAGCGGCAAGGGCAGCCTCTACGAGGGAGGCACCCGGGTGCCCTTCATCGCGCGGTGGCCCGGGGTTACACGGGCCGGCTCGCAAAATGCCGTACCCACCATCCATGTGGATTTTTACCCCACGCTTTTGGAGATCGCTGGGGCACCAAAGCCCCAGCAGGTCCTCGATGGCGCCAGCTTGGTTCCCTTGCTGCGTGACCCAGGTGCAGTCCTCAGTCGGGATGCCATCTTCCAGCATTTCCCGGGCTATTTGGGAGCTGGCCAGGGCAAGTGGCGCACAACGCCGGTTTCCACTATCCAGTCCGGGGATTGGAAATTGATGGAATTCCTCGAGGATGGCCGACTCGAGCTCTACAACCTCAAAGAGGATTTGGGCGAAAAGACCAACCTCGCCACCCGCATGCCTGAAAAAGCCCGTGAGCTGCGCGACAAGCTGGTCGCCTGGCGCGCCGAGGTGAAGGCTCCCATGCCGGTAAAAAACCAAAAAGCCCCGGCTGGAAAAGTTTCCCCAAAATAAGTCGCAAGGTTTGTCTGATGGCGTTGAAGTGGGAAAAGGATCTTCAGGTTGGGCGGTTTTTTGCCAACCATTCCGAAAGCCGGGTCAGCACCTCGTCAATCGTCATTTTTTGGATGTTGAATGGCGGCTGAAATGGCACCCAGCGGTGTCCGGCATGCTCGGTTGAAATGATCGGCTGATCCTGATCCAGCCAGGCGGCGAAATAGTACACTTCCTTGGCCGCCAGCTTGCCCGGATGTTTCCGGTCGGGAACCGAGTAGTGCAGCACATGGCGGAAACCGTCCAGCAGGCGGATGGCGGTCGGCCGGATGCCGGTCTCCTCCTCCAGTTCCCGGAGCGCTCCCTCCAGGATCGATTCACCCTCCTCCAAGTGACCTTTCGGAAAATCCAGTCGGTCGCGGTGCTCCATCAGCAGCACTTCCGTCGGGCAGCCCGGCCGCAGGATCACCACGCCACCGGCGCGTACGGGGGGTTCACTCAGGGAGGGAAAGTCCATCATGTTGGTATCTTAGGTCACCCCAATCGCCTGCTCAACCCAGGTGCCACTGCGCCTTCAGGCCCAAGGCGAGGGTTTCCAGATCTTCCAGGTGGCGTTCAAGAAAGGCGTGGAGGGTCTCCAGGGGTGCCAAGCGGCCAGGCCCACCCGAATGCGATCCCTCCTGCCGCAGGTGGGTCATCCAGCCCGATGTGGCGTTCGCCCCGTTTGGTCCATAACTGTCCCACCAGCCCCGTGTCACTTCCAGGCGGATCAACCCCCCTTCTGGATCATCCGCCGGGGGATTCCACAGCCGCACATACCAGGACACCAGGTCGCGCGTTTTCCTTGGCCCGGGCAGCAGAAAAGCCGGGGTGCGTTGTCCCGCGTGCAACTCCAGCCGGCATCGGGCCCCGGCCGGATGCAAAAACTCGCGGTAAGGCTCTCGTTCAATACCCACCAGGTGCAGGTCATCCGCCGAGTGGTTGTCCGGGCCCAGGCCACGCACATGTTGGAACCGCAAACGGCCGTCCAGCCATGCCACACGGCCCTGGGTGGCCGCGCGTTGCAAGGCTTCCCCCAGCAGCGGTACCAACTCATCCCTTGCGCGCTTTTGTGCCTGCTCTAAAAGGGGCCCCGGTCGGAAGGTGGGCTCCCGCTTTCCATTCGGACCGGCCGGCCACAGGGCGGTCAACAGGCGCACCCCCTCACCCGTCAGTGTGTGGATCGATTCCTCCAGCCATTCCTCCGGCATTGAGTCGGCGCACAGTGCCAACACGTTTTCTTGGATCACTGGGCCGGCCTTGTCCGTCGTGCCGTCCGCATGCAAGGTCAATGATCCGGCTGCCAGTCGGGAGAGCCAGACAGGGATCGGGCGCCCCGCCGGGTCGTTGGCGTGGCAAAGCACCTGCCCACGTTCCACACCCGCCAGCACCAGGCTGGGGAAAAACTGCAGCGGCGGATGCTCGGGTAGATCCACCGGTTTCCAGTCGCTGGCGCCTGTTTCCAGATTCAATTGTGCCGGCTGGTCTTCTGTCGAGGCCATGGCCTGGGCAGGACCAGGGCCCTCCTGTGTCTCCCAGGAACCAAGGGGATCAAAAAAAGGTCGATGCACCCGGCGGGCAAGCACCGCCGGGGTGGGAGGCATATGTTCAGCCATCGTTTACCATCCCGGAAAAGTCAGCATCATCATCTACCGGGTTGCTGGTACCCGTGGCTTCGCTCGTCAGGCCCAGGGCTGCCAAGCGCTTGGTCGCGGCCTGCCGGCTCACCAGCAGCAGGGTTGCCAGCCGGCTTCCAGCCAATCCCGGGGAAAGGTCCCAATCGTTTTGTTGGGAGATGAACCAGGCCCGCACCCACTGTTCCGGCATCAGCATGTTGGCCGCGAACAAGTCAGCTTCTTCCTCAATCCGTTGCAGGGCCCCTTCCGAAAGATGCCCCCCATCTTCCGCCGCCAGGTCGTACCGCAACATGCCGAACTGTACCCGCGGTCGGTGCAGGAGATGGTGGCCCAACTCGTGGGCCATGGTGAATCTCCTTCGGGTCAGGATGTCCGTCGCGTTGACCAGCACCACGCTTCCCGTGGCCCGGGCGACCATCAATCCTGAAAGCGGCGAATGTTCCGAAGCTGCCTGCGGATCCTCCGCGGGGGGCAGCCGAAGGAATTCCCGTGCCCGGTTTCGCGTCAGTTCAGGAACCGGTTGCAGGGCAATCTGGAAGGACTCCAGAATTCGGGTCATCGGCACCGGGCCGGTCGGTGGACGGGAATCGTGTGCGGAACAGCCCACCCGGCGGAGCGCCTCGGCGATCCACCGGTGAACCAGTTCCAGGCGGGATGGGTCTGATTCTGGTGCCGGCATGGGATTCAGCGAACCGGACCTTCGGGTTTCGGGGGTTCCGGCGGGGGAGGGGGTAATGGCCCATTCTCGCGCGCTGCCAGTACCAGGGAGGAATTGTCCACCGGTGCCGACATGGCCGAGACCTGTCGCCACAAGTGCCGAAGGTAATCACTGCTGGCTTCAATCCCTCGTTCCTGCATCCAGATCCGCAGGCCTTCCACACCACCACCCAGCGGTAACGCGTCCGGGCAACTGGACAAGGCCTGATGTGCTGTCAGGTCCTGTGCGGAAAGTCCTTTGGATGACAGGGGGCCAATCACCGCGTCCGCTTGCGGACCAAACGGCTCTTCAGCTTCGTTCGCCCAGGCCTTGGCCAGTTCGTAAAGCCGCTCCGCCCCTCCTGGAGTCGCTTCCGCCTCCAGCCATTGGTCCAAAGCTTGGTCAAAAGCTCCGCCGTCCAATGCCTCCACCAGTCGTTGGTCATGCAGGTGGGCCTTCCGTGCTTCCATTCTCTCGCCGGGTGTCTTCATGGGTGGATGGGTTTCGCTCATGGCACTTCCTCCGCCTGACCGCTGCCTGCGTCGGACAACTCGCCTTCCGCGCATTGCTTGCGCAGACGTTTGAGTGCCCTGCATTTCCTTAGATGCACTTGGTCCCGGGTGGTGCCCAGCATCCGGGCAACTTCATCCGTGGACAGTTCTTCCAGCACCACCAGGCGAAGCACCTCCCGGTCATTTTCCGGCAATCGGCCCACCTGGTCCCTTAATTGGTCCGAGTTCTCCAACCGCATCAGCCGCTCCAACGGTTCTTCCCGGCTGCCTTCGGGAGTTCCGTCCAGCACCCGTTGGCCCTGTTCTCCCAGGTCCGTGACCGAGGTGGCTGTTTTGCGGCGGTTGGGGTTGGCCTCCTGCAGTACCCGCAGAGCGACCCCCGTCAGCCAGGGGCCGGCTGGCTTTGACGGATCAAAACTTTCCACCTTTTCCAGGGCGCGCAAACTCAGGTTCTGGAAGGCTTCCTCGGCCTGATCCTCGATCCAGTGTTGACCCCGCGAGCTGAACATTTTTCGCAAACCCTTGCGCAGAAAGTTCTTGAGGAACACCTCGTCCGCCGTCAAGGCGGCCAGGACCATGGCTTTGGGGCTTTCACTTCCCCGCGCCCGGGCCAGGCTGGCCTGCGGTTGGGCGGATTGGGGTGTTCCCACGCCACTTTCCCCCATCCGTCAGACCCTCCTTGCGACGAAAAACGAGAATCTTGCAGGTGTTTTCCGAAATTTGCTGAAAAATGAGGCCGTCAACCATCCCGTGCCGGCCATTTCCAGGGCCCTACAACCCTCCCCAACAGGCTACCAAAATCGCTTTCTGCCGGGAAATAAGCCTGCAGCGCTGATTGACGCTGCCGGTCTACAGGGGGTAAGCTCGAGATGTCATAAGATTTGGTTGGATTTTGATCCGGGGGTCCCGCCTTCCCCCGGCCCAAAGTGACGCAGTCCACGCCCCCCGGCGTTTCGATCAGGCCAGCATCCTTGGCATCGTTCCCCGGCTACGGGGAATCGAGCCCAGATTCGGAGACCCGCCCATGTTCGCGATCAATCAGGGTGTTACCCGCGACCTGTGTGATGGCCTGACCCGGCGGGAACTGATTCGCTTGGGCGGATCCTCCATGCTGGGCCTCAGCTTGCCCGGCTTGCTCCGGCTGCAGTCAGCCAAGGCCAATGACGGCGCGGGCTCCTACGGTGGCCCGGGCTTTGGCAAGGCAAAAAGTGTCATCCTGGTCTACCTCCAAGGTGGCCCCAGCCACCTGGACCTGTGGGACCCCAAGGAAAATGTTCCGGACAACGTCCGGTCCATCTTCAAACCCATCAGCACCAAGCTTCCCGGCGTCCAGTTCACCGAACTTCTGCCCAAGCTCTCCCAGGTGAACGACAAGTTCACCATGATCCGCTCCATGAGCTACACCCCGGTCGGCCTGTTCAACCACACCGCCGCCATCTACCAGATCCTCACCGGCTACACCGCCGACAAGGTCAGCCCCTCCGGCCAGTTGGAACCGCCCAGCCCCAAGGATTTCCCCACTGCCGGCAGTCAGGTGGCCCGCCTCAAGCCGCCCACCGTTCCCATGCTGCCGTTCGTGATGATGCCCCGCCCTCTGCAGGAGAGCAACGTGGTGGGCAAGGGTGGCGGCGCAGGTTTCCTCGGGCCGGCCTACGATCCCTACACGCTTTACCCCGCCGGCGATGACATGGACATGGCGAAGATGGACCGCATCACCGTCGATGACCTCCAGTTGCGCCGCGAGGTGGGCAAGACCCGGCTGGAGCGCCGAGCCAAATTGCGCGACACCATCAACCAGGGCATGGATGATCTGGAGCGCGCCACCGCCAAGATGGACATTGACGCCTACTACGGCAAGGCGCTCGACCTGGTCCTCTCCGGCAACGCTCGCAAGGCCTTTGATCTCAAGCAGGAGAAGGACGGCCTGCGCGACCAGTACGGGCGCAACACCTTCGGCCAGTGCTGTCTGCTGGCCCGCCGCCTCGTCGAGGCCGGAACTCGCTTTGTCGAGATCAATTGGCCCAAGATCGCCAACTCCGACAACCATTCCTGGGATGTCCACACCGGCCTGTCCCAGCGTATGAAAAACCAGTCGGCCCCCATGCTGGATGCCGGCCTGTCCGCGTTGATCGCCGACCTCGACCAGCGCGGCCTGCTGAATGACACGCTCGTCATCGCCGTGGGCGAATTCGGACGCAGTCCCCAGCGCGGCGTCTCCACCAGCGGCAATGACAACTCCGACGATGGCCGCGATCACTGGCCCTATTGCTACACCGCCGTGATGGCGGGCGCCGGTACCCGCCGAGGCTATGTCCATGGCAAGAGCGACAAGACTGCCAGTGCCCCGCTCGAGAACCCGGTTCACCCGCGTGAACTCTTGGCCACCCTGTACCACAGCTTGGGCATCAATCCGGCCACCATGGTGATGAACCATCTCAACCAGCCCCGCGAGTTGGTGCAGGCTGAGGCGGTAACCTCTCTCCTGGCCTGATTCAAATGTCCTGTCAGCAACGGATAAATCCCCGATGAGCAGCCCGCAGGCCCGCCGCGAGCTGCTCACGCGGCTGTATGGCTTCGATTTTCCCGAGGATCTGCACCGGTTTTACGCCGCCTGTCGTCAGGAAAAACCTCTCGAGCCTCTGCGCGCACTCGAAGACTCCCTCGGATTGCGGCTGGTTGGCCCCTTCGAGGTGCTGGCCGGCCGGTTCGACAGGGTGGAGCCTCCCGCCCCCATCCTGCTGCATGGTCGCCGGCGCTGGGACCTGCCGGAATTCTTCCCGGTCCTAGAGGAAATCGATGGTACCCGCCGGGTCGGTTATTTCCTCGATGATCCCGACCGCGGCAATCCCTGGGCGGTCGCCGTGGCCGATTCCGAGGATGGTCCCGCCGTTCAGATCGAGGCCGATGCGCTGGCCTGGGTGCTTCGGCTCTGGCTCGAGGAGGCCGTCGCCGAGTTGGAAGGTGACCCGGACCTGGTTGGCGATGATGAGGCCAAGGTATTCCGCGAAAGTCTGGAGGCCCTGCGCGCTCCGCTGGATCGTCTGTTCAGCAGGGCGGGCCTCCCGGCCGTCTTGCTCACGGGCAACGCCTTCATCGAGGCCATGCCCCACCATTTCCAGCGCGATGCCTCGGTGGCCCTGACCACGCAGGACGGCACCGGCGTGGTGGCACCCCTCGAGTTGAGCGAGACCCGCATGGACCCACGCCGCGTGCAGGAAGCGGTCTGGCGCGCCCGGGGGATCGAATGGCTGGTGCGCAAGGGGCGCGCGGCCATCGACAAAGGCCAGCTAGGCGTGGCGCTGCTGATCGGCCGTGAACTGTGGGCTACCGGCACCCGCAAACGTCGCGCTATCGCGGCTCCCATCCTGGAACAGGCCTACCTCGCTCTGGGTAGGCCAGCCTTGGCCAAGGTGGTCCAAGCCGACCGAGCCTGGCCGGACAGGGCATGGACCGATGTGGGCCAGGCGGGTAGCTGAGCCCTTCCATGGTATTGGTCCAAGGCCCACTGATTGGAGGCGATCAGACTGCTTCTACCCTGTGATCACCTGGGTGCAAATCTTCAAATGCTGGTTGGTTCGTGAAACAAACAAGGTAAAGGGCCATCATCATGGCGGAAGTGTTGGCAAATACCGGTGACAGGTTGGATTTGCCAGCCATTCGCTCACGGTTTCCCGCCCTCGCGGTGTCCGGCCCAACTTCCAAACCATGGGTCTACCTCGATGGTCCGGGTGGGACTCAGGTGCCCGCCTCGGTGGCCGAGGCGATTGCGCAGTCCATCTTGTTCTCCAACGCCAATCGTGGCGCGCCATTCTCAACCAGCCAGGCGGTCGATGCCCTGATGGCCCGTGCGGGGGAGACCGCCGCGGCCTTCCTTGGTGTGGATAGCGGTGACAGGGTCGTGTTTGGTCAAAACATGACATCCCTGGCATTCCACGCTGCCGACGCCATCATCCCCACACTCAGGCCCGGCGATGAGGTGCTGGTTTCCAATCTCGATCACGATGCCAATGTGGCGCCCTGGGTACACGCGGCCGAACGGTCCGGCGCCACGATTCGCCGCCTCGATTTCGACCGGTCCTCCATGACCCTGGCCCCGGCAAGTCTGGCCAACAACATCGGGCCCAACACCAAGCTGGTGGCTTTCACGGCGGCCAGCAACGCGCTGGGCTCGCTCACACCGGTTGCCGAATTGGTCCGGGTGGCCCGATCTTCCAAGGCGCTCGTGATTGTTGATGGCACCCACTACGCCCCTCACCTGTTGCCTCAGGTCGACGACTGGGATGTCGACCTGTTCTTCTGCTCGGCCTACAAATTTTTCGGACCCCATGTGGGGCTGATGGCCGGCAAGCGGGAAGTGCTCGACAGGTTGCGCCCTGCCAAGGTGCGCCCCGCCTCCAATCTCCTTCCCGTTCGATGGATGACGGGAACCCAAAACCACGAGGGCATCGCCGGGGTGACCGCCGCTCTGGAATACCTCGCCTCGCTCGGGCAAGGAGTTGGACTGCGTGAGCGGTTCAAAACCGCCTACGAGCGCATTGCTGCCCTCGAGGGCGCGTTGATGCGGGTGTTTTTCGAAAGGCTCAATGCCCAAACGGCTTGGAAACTCATCGGTGTTCCAAACCCTGATCCCGCCAGACGGGTTGCTACCTTTGCCCTGAGGGGGCCGGTCGATCCGGCAACCGCCGCACGGAAGCTTTCAGAAAGGGGGATTTGTTCCTACGCTGGCAACTTCTACGCCTTGGCGGTTACCGAGGCGTTGCAAATGGAAAACGATGGCGGTTTCTTGCGCGTGGGTGCGGTCCACTACAACACGCCGGAAGAAATGCACCGCCTGTGGGACGAGTTGCATTCGTTGGGTGCATGATCGTTCTGTTTTTCCATTTCAGGCGCTTGGCCACAAAAAAAGACCCGCCGGAAGTGGGCGGGTCTTTTGCGTTTGGTTGCAGGGTGTGACTTCATCGGCCCGGGATCTGTCCGTGTTGTTTCATGGCGGTCACGATTTCCTTGCTGATCTCCGAGGCTATCTTGTTCTGCTGAGAAATGTCTTTCATTCCCGATTCAGACATCACCACCTTGGTGGCGAGGGAAATCGGATTGAATCCGCGGATTATCGCCAACGGCGCGGCTCCGGGCATATGCCGCCCCTTATCGGAGGTATCGATCAGGAAGAAAGGTTGGCCCCCAGCGGTGTTCGGATCCGCTAACGCAACATCCACCGCCACCTTCTTGTTGCCTGCTCCCAGCCCGATAACATTCTGGGCTGCCTTGTGTCCCTCATCCAGGCCCACAACTTGTCCTGTGAGTCGCCAGCCATCCTGCGGGGGAGCCGTCGGCTGGTTCCAGAAAACGGCGGGAACCCGCGCGTCGTTCAAGTCCTTAACCACCTGCTTGGCGATGTTGTCCCCCACGGGTGCCGACCGGTCGTTGCCCGAGACGGCATCGGCGACGCGGGGCCGTGAATCCGCGGTTTTCCGGGCTGCGCCCACCGGGTTGGCCGCTTCGGCTTTGGCCACTTGGGCGGCCACCTTGGGATCCAGGTGGAAAGGAGTCACGTAGATTCGAGCCGGTCGCTGTAAAGGCCAGGGCGACCCTGCCGGGCGTTGTGAGTTGGAACCGCGGAAGGGCCCCTGCGCGGTTGCCGCAAGCAAGGCGAATTGAACCAACATCAAGCCTGCGGCCAGTCGGATGAAAATGCTCTTCATGAAAATGGCTCATCGGGCTTTGCAAAGGTGAAAATATTCAACCTGTTCTAAAAATTCCCCGATGATCAGGACAAGGGCAGTTTTATGGCCCCCAGGCCCCCTCCGGACAGACCTTTCCTCACCAAGGGCCGCATCAGGCGCCTTGGTATCTGATCCCCAAAATAACTCGACGCTATTCCCAGACAAATACCTCCGAAAGCCCGCTCCGCGAAGCCCCCTTGTGGGTGAAGGTCGCCCGGACCTTCGAGGCTTCCACGGGTGTGAAACGCACGCTATTGAATTGCCCCCCGGTTGGTTTGGCCGGATCTCTCCGTTCCTCCTTCACTGGTTGCCAGTTCGCCCCATCCCAAACTTCCAGGGTGTATTTTTCAGGCGCCTGCACGCCTCCCCGGTCGTCATACAGGGCCAATTCCACCCGGCTGAATTTCCTCACCTGCCCAAAGTCCACCTCCAGCCAGTCCGTTGGATTCTTCGATTCGTAACTGGTCCAACGGTTGTTGGGTTGCACGCCAAAAACCACCATGCCGTCGTTGGCCCTTTCCACCCGGTCATAACGGGAAGTGTGGCTGGCGCTCACCTTGGGGAAACCTTTGCCTGTCGGGTTGTAGGCAAGGTTACCGGCGGGCGGGGGGGCCGGTGTGTAAGGTCCATCCACTGGACCCCACATTTCCAGTTCCG
This sequence comes from uncultured Gemmataceae bacterium, assembly GCA_963923355.1. Taxonomy (GTDB): domain Bacteria; phylum Planctomycetota; class Planctomycetia; order Gemmatales; family Gemmataceae; genus UBA6894. Next base: position 26,447 of record CAWUOE010000005.1, read on the forward strand.
TCAGTCCGCATCGTTTCCCTTGTGGATGGGACAGGGTGATTCGGGCCCGGCTGATGGGTGTCTGGTCCAACAGGATATGGTTGGCCATGCGGCCTTGGGGGGAACGTGGTTGCCGTTCCCCCCCGTCCAGGGCTTTCCAGTTGGCGCCATCCCATACTTCTAGCGTGATCTTGTCCGGTGCCACAATTCCCAGCTCGGCATCCTCCAGCACATGCAAGGAGACTTTGGATATGGGCCTGGCTACCCCCAGGTTGACCACGATCATATCGGCTTCCTTGCCTGCCGCCGCCACCCAACGGTTGGGTGGTGATCGGTCATACCAAGCGTTGCCATCTGTGAGCGCCCCCACGCTGCCTTCACCGGTGGAGGAGACACTCACCCGCGGGTAGTAGTTGCCGTCGTTGTTCACGGCGAAGTTCACCGGCTCCAATGCGCGCTTGATCATCGGCGATTCCGGCAGTTTCAGATGCAGTTTTCCCATGTCCGGTCGGCTGGCCACCATCTTGCCTCCCGCCAGCAGATGCAAGCCCTTACCAAGGCCATATCGGTCCCCGGTCCTGTCCCACACCAGGTCCAGGCGGTGGTTGCGGTAGGGCAATTCGGTCAGCGCGAAATACTCCCACGTTGCCGGGGCCAGCGGGTCGATCACCAGCGTGTCCTTGTCACCCGGGCGTATTCCCGCCAACCCGGTCACCACCAGATCGCAGAAGCAAGAATGGAAATAGTGCTCGCTGTGGTTGTAACCGTCATGCCCTTCAAAGGAGCCCGTGTCCGGGTTGGCCGCTTCCGCCAGATAGGGCTTACCTTTTTTGCGGTGCGTTTTGGCGAAGGTGGTTAGCAGCTTCACGTAGTCGTCCCGGGTCACAGTCTTCTGGGTGTAGTCGATCAGCAGGTTGGCCATCGCCTGAAGCGTTTGCGCGGTGGCATAGGGCCAGGATTGTCCACTCCACCAGCAGCACCACTTCTGCAGGAAGAACATGGGGTCCTTGCGCTCCACGGTCGTTGGGCCGTAGGTGGCCGAAAACCCGTTTGGATCCATCAGCTTGGACCAGGCCTTTTCATAGTCCTTGCCCTGGTCGGGCAGGCCGAACTGCCAGGGCACATAGCCGATCAGTTCGCGCCCATATTCGCTGCCGGCGTGTTTGCCCGTCTGGTAGGTCAGGCTGCCCGCCTTCATCTTCACGCCATCCTTGTCCACCTCGTCATTCTTCAGCATCGGGAAGAAAAAGTGCCGACGCGGATCCCACAATTTCTTTTGCAGGTTGTCCTTCACGCCGGCCGCCTCAGCTCGCAGGCTTGTTGCCTTGTCGTTATCCCCGGCCAATTCGGCCACCTTGGCGATAGCCAGCGCATCGGCCCAAAGGTAAACACTCAGCGTCGGACGGTAGCTTGGCGCGCCACGCAAGATGTCCAATGTCTGGCGGCTGTTGATGTTGAATTCCATGCCGTCATCATGGCCCGTCTGCCAGTACAGGCCGGCTGACTCGTCAAAATGGCGCTTCCTCCAACCCAGGTGATTCTTTTCCAGGTCCGGAAGCAGTTTGAGCAGTTCGGGTTCATTCGGATGCACCTGGTGCACCCCCCAGGTGGCATCCGCAAGCCAAGTGGAATAATTGCGTGGCTGCGCCCCTGGCGTCTTGTGCCAGTATCGGGCATAGTCCCAGGCAAAGCGCCGATCCTTCAGCCATCGGGCTTCCTGCAGTTGGTGCCCCGCGGGGCAACTGATCGCCCCATACGCCCCCGACCAGAACGGCCGGTCGATGAATTCTGTGAACGAATAGCCCGAGGTGGGCGACCCATAGGTGAGATGCCGGGTCAACAATTCCCAGCGGTAATACCAGGTAGTTTGAATGTCACTGTCGGGACACTCAAAAAACGGTATGTTCTGCCGGTACCAGGTAAAATCGCGGTTTTCCCAAAAAGTTTCATTCTCCAGCAGTTTCTGGGGGTCCGGCAAGCGTGCCTTTCGTTCGCCCTGCGCGTGGGATGGAGCGGCCCAAGCTGCCACAACAAGAATCAAGGCGGTCAAGGCACGCTGCATGGGACTCTCCAGTCTGGACCGGTTCAATGCTCCGATCATACCCCTGCTACCTCCCTCGGCTCTAGGCTCGCCGCCGGCCGAAAAGGCCCATTTTTGCCAAGGTTTGATCCAGAACTGCTGCGTTGTGGCGGCAATTCAGTCAAGGTAAACTAAGTGGGCAGGCAATATGCACCCCGCCTGGATCACCATGTCCCACAAGGCCCATGCCTTCGAGTTCCTCAACCCGCGCGCGCGCGAGGGGTTGGTGATTGGTTCCCGCCGCAACTTTTTGAAGGCGGGCCTAGCAGGCGTCGGCGGGTTGTCCCTGCCGGGACTCATCCGGCACCAGGCACAGGCGGCCACGGCCAAACCCTCCGGCAAAAGCGTCATCCTACTTTGGCTGGCTGGGGGCCCCAGCCACATCGATACACTCGATCCCAAGCCCAATCGTCCGGTTGAGAACCGTGGCCCCTTTGGTGTCATAAATACCCGCCTGCCAGGCATACAGGTGTGTGAACACCTCCCCAAGCTGGCTTCCATGCTCGACAAGTTCACCATCGTGCGTTCGCTCGATGCCCATGGCAGCAATCACGAGCCCAACACGGTTTTCCAGACAGGCAATGTGCTGGCAGAGGCGCGCACCAATCCCCAAGCGGTGCACTACCCGGCAATCGGTAGCCATGTTGCCAAGTTGCATGGTCCAAACCACCCGCTGGTTCCACCCTATGCGACCTTCATGCGGTCTCGCAGCCATCTGGCCTTCGGGGGTTATCTCGGACGCGCCTACGATCCATTCCAGGCTCAGGCTGCCTGTCGCCTGCCGGTTTATGACACCGTGGGCAAGGATTCGGGTGCCCTGAGTAAGCCCGCCCTGTTCCAGCTCCCCCCCAATCTCACGCACGAGCGCCTGGCCGACCGGGCCGACCTCACCTCGCGTTTTGATATCCTCCGCTCCCGTCTCGACGCGGACACTGCCCACCCGATGGATCAGCACACCCGTCAGGCATTGGAGCTGTTGACCGGCCGGCGCATGCAACAGGCCCTCGAACTGGAAAGGGAACCTGCCGCCACCCGCGAGCGCTATGGCAAACATTTGTGGTGTCAGCAGGTCCTTTTGGCCCGTCGCATGGTCGAAGCCGGTGTCTCCTTCATCACACTCGATCTGAGTTATCACCCCGCCAGCGGCACTTGGGACACCCATGGCGACAACATTCCGCCCTACGGCGGGATCGAAAAAGGACTCAAGCCGCTCCTGCCTTTGCTCGATCACTTGGTCACCACGCTGGTGGAGGACCTGCACCAGCGCGGCTTGCTCGACCAGACCCTGGTACTGGCCTTGGGCGAATTTGGTCGCACTCCAAAAATCGGTACCCAGGGCAGCACTGATGGACGCGATCACTGGCCCATCGTTGCCTCCATGCTGATGGCGGGGGGCGGGCTCAGGCACGGCCAGGTGATCGGTTCAACCGAACCCGATGGAGGCCAGATCTCCACCCGACCTGTCCATGCCGCCGACTTGGCGGCCACCATCTACCGTCACTTCGGCGTTCCGCTGGATTCCGAATACATCGACGGCACCGGCAGACCGGTACCCATTGTCTACAACGGCGCTCCCATTACCGAGCTTTTCTAGGGGGTAGGCAACATGGTCCTTTTGACATGGCTGGCCATGCTGGTCGGCCCCGGCCAGGTAAATGTTGCCGCCCCGCTTTGGGACCTGGCTGCCTTGAAGGAGGCGAAGGTCGCACCGGCCTGGGGCCCCGAGGCCAGCCAGGACGGCCTGATCGTGCGTCCGGTGTTGTACCGGGGTGAGGATTTTCGCGGCAAACCTGCCCGGGTGTTCGCATGGTACGTGCGACCGGCTGCCGAAGGAAAATACCCAGCCATGGTTCTGGTCCATGGTGGCGGTGGCAAGGCGTTCAAAGACTGGGCGATCCACCATGCCAAGCGGGGCTATTGCGCCATTGCCATGGATCTCTCAGGCAATGGCGAGGATGGCGAGCGACTTGCCGATGGCGGACCCGACCAATCCGATGACACCAAGTTCCGTGATTTCACCCCCGCATCATTGAAAGACATGTGGACCTACCACGCGGTGGCCAACGTGCTGCGGGCCCACACGCTTCTCGCCGGCCTGCCGGAGGTGGATGCTTCCCGCATTGGCGTGACCGGCATCTCCTGGGGCGGCTACCTCACCTGCATTGTGGCTGGAATCGATGACAGACTGAAAGCCGCTGTGCCCGTTTATGGCTGCGGATTCCTCCATGAGGACAGCGTGTGGAAGCTCCAGCGGTTCGATTCGGTGGATCCCGGCCGACGTGACCGCTGGGTAAGTGCCTTTGATCCCTCACGCCATGTGG